>JAOUDU010000420.1 GCA_029859085.1 Gammaproteobacteria bacterium
TCTATGACCAGTTGCGGCTCGCGTCGGGGCGGGGGGTGGGCAGTGCCTGGCTGCCTGTCGCGCTCTGGCGCCTTGCCACCGCGCTGCTGGATATCACTGCGCGCCGGCGCGGCGAATCCATGTTCGACAAATTGTTCGGCACCGAGCTTTACAGCAACCGGGCGCTGCTGGCGGCGACCTCCTGGCGCCCACGCTTGCGCCTGCAGGATGTGGCGGCGGACCTGGTGGTCGCAGGGGGAGGCGGGGGGTGAGCGCGGCGCTGCTGTTGAGCCTGCTGGCAACCCTGTCGGCTTCAGTCCTGCTGTGCGGGCTCTACCTGCGCCTGGCCCTGCGCTGGCAGATCGTGGCCCTGCCCAACCAGCGCAGTTCCCACCGCCTGCCGACACCCCACGGCGGTGGTGCGCCGATGCTGCTGGCTTTCGCCCTGGGAATGCTGGTGGCGGTGTACTGGTACGGCCCCTGGGCCGCGGGTTATACCCTGCTGGCGGGACTGGCGCTGGTGCTGATGCTGTTCGGTATCGTCGATGACCTGCGGCCGCTCTCGGCTGTGCTGCGCTTCGCGATCTATGGCCTGAGTTGCCTGGCAGCGGCGTTTTTCCTGCTGCCGCTGCCCGCCGGCGGCGTCCTGCTCGACGTGGCGTTGCTGCTGGGTGTGGCCCTGGCGATGTTGTGGCTGGTGAACCTCTACAACTTCATGGATGGCATCGATGGTATTGCGGCCGGCCAGTGCCTGCTGGCCTGCGGCGCGGCCGCGCTGCTGAGCTGGCTCGGTGGTGGCAGCCGCGATTACGCCCTGTTCTGCCTGCTGCTCGCCGCCAGCCAACTGGGCTTCCTGGCGTGGAACTGGCCCCCCGCGCGGCTGTTCATGGGGGACGCGGGCAGTATTCCCACCGGTTTCCTGCTGGCCGGGCTGGCGTTGACCGGGGCGGTGCAGGGACAGCTCGGGCTGGCCTGCTGGCTGGTACTGCTGGCCCTGTTCATCACCGATGCCAGCTGGACCCTGCTGTGGCGAATGGCTACCGGGCAGCCGTTTACCCAGGCCCATCGCCTCCACGCCTACCAGCGCCTCAGCCTGCGCTGGGGATCGCACCTGCGGGTGGACCTGCTGCTGGCCGCACTGTTCTGCGGCTGGTTGCTGCCCCTCGCCTGGCTCTGTCAAATCTACCCCAAGTCCTCATTTTTATTGGTAATTTTGGCATATCTTCCGCTGCTGGCGGGCATGGCCAAAACGCGGCCGCTAACGTAAAATCCAGTTTCTCCGGGCGCTGCAGTTACCACTCACCGAGCGCGCCCTCGACAGCAGACAAAACACACCAGGAGGCGACTTGCTGAATCGTGTTGGCAGATTTACGTCGCGCTCCGCTGCCGGCCTGGTTGCAAGTTTGCGGGATGGCCTCGAAAAGCTGATCCAGCTCCCGCGCAATATCAAGCAGGCCTGCCTGCTCGCCCTGGACATGGTCTTCGTCACTTCCGCCATGTGGCTGGCGGTGGCCTTCCGCTACGGCCATACCCATTTCCACCTCGGCCCGGTGGAGTATGCCTGCGCCGCTGTAACGGTGTTGCTCAGCGCAATCGTCTTCCTGCGGCTTGGCCTGTACCGCGCCGTGATCCGGTTTATGGGGCAGCAGGCGATCTGGGCGGTGCTCACCGCGGTGAGCTATTCGACCATGATCCTGGGCGCCACGGTGTTTTTCAGCCAGGCCGGTGTGCCGCGCTCGATGCCGTTTATCTACTTCGCCCTCGCCCTGCTGGGGATCGGTGGAACACGCCTGACGGTGCGCGCGTACTACCAGGCCAAACTGCGCTCTTTGTCGGAGAACGTGATTATTTATGGCGCCGGCGAATCGGGCCGCCAGTTGCTCACCGCACTGCACCAGGGCGACCAGTACCGGGTGGTGGTTTTCGTCGACGATGACGTCAACCTGCTGCACTCGGTTATCAACGGCCTGCAGGTTGCGCACCCGCGCGAGCTGGAGCAACTGATTGCCCAGCACGATATTACCCAGGTGCTGCTGGCCATACCCTCGGCGTCGCAGGAGCGGCGCAAGGAAATCATCAATTCCCTCGTCGGCCTGCCGGTCTATGTGCGCACGGTCCCCCGGATCAATGAGCTGGTCTCCGGCCGCGCCAGCGTCAACCAGATCCAGGATATCAGCCTGGATGACCTGCTGGGCCGGGACGCGGTTCCGCCGCATCCCGAGCTGATCGATCGCTGCATTACCGATAAGGTGGTGATGGTGACCGGGGCCGGCGGTTCCATCGGCTCCGAGCTGTGTCGCCAGATACTGCTGTCCGGGCCCAGTGAGCTGTTGCTGCTGGATAATTCCGAATACGCGCTGTACAACATCGAGCGGGAGCTGCGGGAGTTGATGGCCGTTTCCGGCCGCGAGGTGGAGCTGGTGGCCCTGCTCGGCTCGGTACAGGACCAGCGCCGCCTGGAGAGCATCTACCGCACCTTCAGCGTGCAGTCGGTCTATCACGCCGCGGCCTACAAGCACGTGCCCATGGTCGAGCACAATATTGCCGAGGGTGTCGCCAACAATGTGTTCGGCACCTGGTACGCTGCCGAGGCGGCACGCAAGGCCGGGGTGGAAACCTTCGTGCTGGTGTCCACCGACAAGGCGGTCCGCCCCACCAATATCATGGGTGCCTCCAAGCGGTTCGCCGAGATGATCCTGCAGGGCCTCGCCCAGCAGGAGACCACGACCCGTTTCTGCATGGTGCGCTTTGGCAACGTGCTGGGCTCTTCCGGTTCGGTCGTGCCCCTGTTTCGCGAACAGATCGCCAACGGCGGGCCGGTGACCGTCACTCACCCGGAAGTGTCACGCTATTTCATGAGTATTGCCGAGGCGGCCCAGCTGGTCCTGCAGGCCAGCGCGATGGGCACTGGTGGCGACGTGTTCGTGCTGGACATGGGTGAGCCGGTGCGCATCGTTGACCTGGCGCGCAGGATGATACGCCTGAGCGGTTACGAGATGGACCACGACACCCACGTGGGCGAGAACATCAATATCGAATTCATCGGCCTTCGCCCCGGGGAGAAACTGCACGAGGAACTGCTGCTCGGCAGCAACGTAACCGGGACCGGGCACCCGATGATCATGCGGGCGGAGGAGGAATGCCTTTCTTACAGCAGGATTCACAAGCTGTTGCAGGAACTGATGCGTTACTGCGACGCGATGGATTGTGCCGGGATTACCTCGGTCCTGAACACGGCCGTCAGCGGCTTTGCCGGCAGTGAAGTGCGCTACGACCATCTCTGGAAAAAACAGGGTGCCCTGTTGTTGCAGCCGAAGGCGATAGCGCCCGCAGTCGTCTCCAACGTCAAGGAACTGTTCGCAGACAAGTCCTGATTGATTCCCGCCCTTTCTAGCAGATTATCGATACAGCCGAGGAACCCACATGATTCATTTCGACGTTTTCAATGGTGACGCCGACGGTATTTGCGCCCTCATCCAGTTGCGCAATGCCGAGCCCCGGGAGGCCGAACTGGTTACCGGCGTCAAGCGCGATATCAACCTGCTGGACAGGGTGGAAGCGGACCCCGGATCACTGGTCACTGTGCTGGATGTGTCTCTGGACAAGAACCGCGCGGGCCTGGAGCGAGCGCTGGCATCGGGCGCGGAGGTTTTTTACTGCGATCACCACTTCGCCGGTGACATC
>JAOUDU010000421.1 GCA_029859085.1 Gammaproteobacteria bacterium
TGTATTCCGCAGCGCTGTTCGAAACCGACGGCACGGGCCTGGACGAGGCGTCTACCGCCAAGCTCGACGAGCTGTGCCGGCAACTGGAACTCAACAGCGACGACCACCTGCTCGAAATCGGCACCGGCTGGGGCGGCATGGCCATCCACGCGGCCCGCAACTACGGCTGTCGGGTCACCACCACCACGATCTCGCGGGAGCAGTACGAATACGCCTGTGCGCAGGTGCAGGCGGCCGGCCTGCAGGATCGCATCACCGTGCTGTGTGAGGACTATCGCAAGCTGCAGGGCAGCTTCGACAAGCTGGTGTCGGTGGAGATGATTGAGGCGGTCGGCCACGACTTCTACAGCAGCTATTTCCAGCGCTGCAGCCAGTTGCTGAAGGCGGACGGGAAAATGGTCATCCAGGCGATCACGATCGCCGACCAGCGTTACGCCGCGGCGCGCGAGTCAGTGGATTTTATCCAGCGCTATATCTTCCCGGGTGGCAGCCTCCCCTCCGTGGCCGTTATCGCCGACCACCTGGCCCGGGACACGGACATGCAGATGGTCCACCTGCGGGACATCACCCGGGACTACGCCCTCACCCTGGCCCACTGGCGGCAGCGGTTCCTGGAGGCGCAGTCCTCGGTCAGGCAGATGGGCTTCGACCAGACTTTCATCCGCATGTGGGAATTTTACCTGGCGTACTGCGAGGGGGGATTCCGCGAGCGCATCATCGGCACCGTGCAACTGGCCTTCGCCAAGCCGGGCTACCGTTTCGCGCCGGCCATCCGCTCCCTGTAGTCCCAGCTGTAGAGCCGATGGGGGACAATGGTAATAATCAACTCCTCTGCGCTGCGCGACAGCAGCCAGCGGGCAAAGCTTGATTCCGTGTCGCCCACGTATCTCTCCACGAGCTGTTTCAGTGCCGGATCCTCTCCCAGGGGCTGCAGCTCGGCTGTGCCCTGTCCCCTGACGCCGTAGTAGGGCGGGGCGTCGGGTGCTACCTCGAACCCGACCCGGGGGTTTTTTCGCAGCAGTCCCACCAGTTTTGATGATTGGTGGGTAACGCAGTACAACTTGTCTGCCCGGTATAGAAACCACAGGGATATCACCCGCGGGAAGCCGTCACCGGAAACCGTTGATAACCGGATTGGCAGCGTTGCACTGTTCAGAAAGCTCCCTATTTCCTGTTGTGACCAGGGCCCGGACAGTTTTATCGACATGCTTGACCTCTTCAGCGGTGAGTGGCGGGCTCATCGGGCTGGCGTATGATCACAAGATCGATACTGCCGACGCGGAAACCGAATTTTTTCATGCTGGACTCGTTGATCAGTACGTTCTGCGACACCAGGTACATTCGATCATCCACCGAGACGTCTACGGTCGATTCGCCATAGGGTATTCTCAGCACATAATCCAGGAAAAGGCTATTGCCGGCACCCACCAGGTGCCCGGGCCCGACGACATCGCCGGCCTCGCCGCGATAGCTGCCGTCGCCGTTGGGCGTCAGCGTCCATACCCTGCGCTGCCGCTCCCCGTCGTCGAACAGGAAATTCTCGTCGAGGGTACCTACCCCGTCTGTCCAGGAGGCCTGGATGTCGGCATTGAACATCCTGATGACACGGCCGCCACGATTCTTGACCACACCATGGGCCGTGAGCTGCCCGGAGAAGAATTCCTCGAGAACCAGCCGCGGCTGCAAGGCGCTGTAATCATTTACGCTAACCGGGGAGCAGCCCGCAGCCAGGATCAGCAGCAGCCCCAGACATATTGTTCTCACCACGTCGATGCCTCGTGCAGATAGTGTGGAAGATATACGGTGAACAGGGTCCACTGGACTGGCTCTGCCTCCCATGTTGGAATCGAGGTGATCCGAAATTGCTGCCGGGCGTAAACAAGACAATACACTGACGGGATATTTGTGCAATGACTACTACGGCGATCTTCAGGGCCGCAGCCGGGGGCCGTTACACCCGGCTGGGAGCTCGCATGCGGGACCGGGGCCAGGCGTGAACCTGCGCATTCTCCCCGGTCTCGCTTTTGCCTGCCCGCTGGTTTTTCTCGCGCTGTTCTCCAACGCCGTGCTGTCGCACTCACCGGGCGCGCGGGTTGTCGTGGGTACCGCCTACGACAAGGATACCGGGTCCATCCTGTACACTGAACACCATTCCTGCACGGATGAGGGCCGTATTTGCACCGTGCAGTATCGCGACACAGCGGGTGTCACGATAGCAAACAAGACCCTGGACTACCGGCACAGCCTGTTCAGCCCCGCGCTGACAATGAGCGATTTTCGCGCGGATCTGGAACTGACACTGCCCGCAGGCGCTGACAACAACGTCGTCGTTGACGCCGGCTTCGATAATTACGTGCGCAGCATCTGGAAACAACTGGAGCTGGGTGAAACCGTGCGCTTCCCTTTCCTGGTAGCCGGCTTTGACGAGCCCATCAGCATGCGAGTCGGCCCCACAACCTCCGGGAGCTGCGACAGCGCGGTATTGTGCCTGGAAGTCAGGATCGATTCCTGGCTGCTGGGCATGCTGGCAGACCCGATAGAGCTCTCCTATTCGCGCGTCGACAGGACACTGCTGCGCTTCAGCGGCGTGAGTAATATCAAGGGAACAGACGGTGAATCGCTGAATGTCGACATCCATTATCGCTATGAGGACGAGGTGCTGTTGGGAGAGGCACACGCCGGGCCGGCCGCCCGGTTCTGATTTTTCACTCGCCAACGCTGCGGGCTGTCACGTCTTGCCGGCGCTCGACCAGCCCTGGTAACGCCACCAGGGCGGCAGCAATTCCCGATACTGGCGCTCGCCGTAGCGACTGTCCACCAGCAGGGCCCGGCCCCGGTCCCCGCTGGCACGGATAACCCGGCCCAGGGCCTGGTCCACCTTCTGCATGCCGGGGTACAGGTAGGCGTATTCAAAGCCCGCCCCGTAGCGCTGCTGGAACCATTCGCGCAGCTGCTCGGTGTCGCGGTTGAACTGGGGCAGTCCCACCCCGACGATGACGACGCTGGTGAGCTGCTCCCCGGGCAGGTCGATCCCCTCGCCGAAGATACCGCCCAGGATGCACAGGGCCGCGACATCCCGCCGCGTTTCCAGCAGCTGCAGCAGCTGGTCGCGACCGGCGTCGGGCTGCTCCCGCTGCTGCACCCACAGGCAGGGCCGCAGCTCATCCAGGCCGAGCGTGCGCAGCAGCGCGAGGCAGTCCTGCAGGTAGCGGTAAGAGGGAAAATAAATAATGCAGTTGCCACTTTCGCGCCGCAACCAGGCCATCAGGACGGCGGCGAGGTCGGGCAGCGTCTGCTGGCGACGGCTGTAACGGGTGTCCACACCGGTTGCCAGGAAAACTTCCAGCTGGCCCTGGTCAAAGGGTGAAGCCTCGCGGCGGAATACCGCTTCAGCGGCCAGGCCCAGGGCCTTGCGGGACCAGTCCGGGGGTGAGAGCGTGGCGGAGAATGCCGTCAGCGAATGCAGCAGGCGCTGCCGATCGCCCAGCAGCCGGGCCGGGTCGAGGCAGTTGAGGGTCACCTCAAGGCCCTGGCGGCCCTCTCCACGGCTGAGTTCGAAGCGAAAATCATCTCCCCAGTGATCCGCCAGCCGCAGGAATTGCAGGACCTCGAAGTAGAAATCCAGCAGCGCCGGCTGGCGCTGCAGCGCC
>JAOUDU010000422.1 GCA_029859085.1 Gammaproteobacteria bacterium
CTTCCAGTACGCTGCGCAGCATCCAGGCCGTCTTTTCGTGGACATCCAGACGTTGCGTCAACAGGTCTGACGTCGGCTGGTCGTTCGCAGCCTCGACCACAGGCAGCAGGTTTCGCGCGGGGGACCCGTTACGCTCCAGTGGAAGTATGCGTCATCAGGTAGAAGGTGTAGCTGTCGGCCAAAAACCGTATCTGCTGAATAGCAGATGCATTCCGCCGACGAAGCCGGTAACGTAGTGGGCTCACCGATCACCAATCATGGAGGGAACAGTGAAAACGTTCGCAATGTTGCTCGGATCGCTCACGCTGGTGTCCTGCACCTGGGTTGAACCCAGCGAGCAGGGCAAATCTGTGACCCTGGTCAAGCCTGCCCACGTGACTGGATGCCAGGCCCTGGGTACCGTGACCTCCTCTACCAAAGACTCAGTCGGTTTCGTCGATCGAAGCGAGGAAAAAGTCGCCGGGGAACTGGTGGATCTGGCGCGTAACAAGGCGGCCAGCATGGGCGGCGACACGATAGTGGCCGAGGGACCACCCGACGGCGGCTCGCAAACCTTCCGTGTGTACAAGTGCGGCTAGCCCTCCTAGTCTAACAGGCGCCCCTCTTCATCCGCCCTGACCCAGGGCTGGGAATACCAGAAATAGCGACGCACGCCGTTACTCACAAAATCGGTTGGCAACGTGCAATTGAAGCGGGAACGGCCCGTTGGCAGCGGCCCCCCGGGCAGGACTTTAACCTGCCACTGCGAAAGCCATTGCAGAGTGAGCGCACCCTTGCCACTACCGAAACACTGCAGGGCTTTCGGGGTATAGTCCCCGGGGACCAGGTTCAGGATCAGTGTGGGTGGCGGCGACCCGAAACCCAATGGCCCATCCTCAGCTTCAAACGTTTCCACCGGCAGCGGCAGCGCCAGCACCCTAAGCGCAAAATCATCGAGTTTTGTATAGTTACCTGCTACCGGAAAGCGCGGGATAGCGAGGCCTGCGTGGTTGGCACCTGCAGCGCCGGATTGCTGACCTATACCGACGTACCCCAGCTGCTCCACCAGCTTTACCAACGGGCGGTTGAACTCACCATAGGGGTAAGCGAAAAGCCTGGTCTCCTGCCCGGTCTCCTCCTTGATTCGCCGTTGCGCTTTATCTATATCCGCAGTGACACGCCGCGCCCAGTCCTGTTGCTTCTCGCCCGGCGCCAGTTGCAGCAGGTGTGCATGGCTCGCGGTGTGATTGGCGACGGTTGCGCCATGTCCGACCATTTCCCGAAGCTGAGCCCAGCTCGCCTGCTTATTGATACCAAGGTCGACGGCATCGGTGCTTACAAAAATGGTAAAAGGCCAGCCGCGTTTTTTAAGCCGGGGATACGCCTCGGAATAAACAGATTGGTAATTGTCGTCAAAGCTGATTGCTATGACCCTGTCCGGAATATCACTGCCATCCTCGAGTGCCGCGACGAGCCTGGGTAGCGGCCAGACCAGGAAATCATTGTGATCCAGGTACTGCATTTGTGCGTCGAAGGCAGCAGGACTGATACTGGTGACAGCCGGCGTATTTTCAGCAACATGATGGTAGAGCAGTATCACGCCGTGACCGGCAATCTCGCTTGCGTGGGACTGGCCAGCAGCGAGAATAAACGCCAGGGCCAGGCATCGATAACCGGGGTGGCGACACAGTCTTACCCACATATTGGTGAATTGCACAACTTACGCAGTTTCAAATCAATGCTGTCCTTGATGGCCGGGCGTCGTCATCTGCCGGAGCAAATCAGACATCGCAGCCTGGTTGACGGTAAGCATACCTTCCTGCGATCGATCGAGATCGACGACGATGATGAGGACCGCCACGAAAACCAGCGCAAAGATCACCATGGCATCAGTATCCCGTTTGCGGTCGGAACTGCTGGCAGCGCCCACCATCAGGAAACTGAGAATTGTGGTCCCAATCAGCAGCAGCCCATACAAAGTTGGAAGGCGCCGCTCCCCAGCCGTCAGGCGCAATGAATGGACATCGATGACGCTATTGATCGATTCTATGACGAGCGCCATGACGTCAGATACGTTTCCTGCTTTGACATTTTTTTCCATGATCGCCCACAATTCATCCTGGATTTGTTCAGAACGCGCAACAGCAGCCGCCATCCGTGTCGAATCGGTCGCCGCTTGCAGGCGAATCTCAGTGTATTCCTTCAGGAGCGCACGCGATGACGAGCGATCTGGCTCTGTGAGAAAACCGGCGCGCAGCCAGGCGGTACCGATGGCGTTGGCTTCCTCGACGACCATCGCCCTGCGGTCACCTTGCTGGTTGAGGACCACGCCAGTCGAGAACGCCATAAGGAATGCCAGCAGGCTGAGCATACCGGCTACGACCGTCCCCGTGATTCGCGTTTCCCCGGGGATGGGATTTCGATCCTGCATCCAGATGCCGATACGAAAGCCGATCTCCGCGGCGACGAGTACCACGCCCACCATACCGACGAAAATGACCCAGATCGGAAATGCGTCCAACAATATCATTATACTGTTCCCTCGATTCCGGTTGTCACCGGCCCCTTGGTAATTTATTTACAGAACCAGATCCTTACCAGGCCCGGGGCCAGGTTCGCTTGATATAACCCGGGTATTTGATCATCCCGGTGGGGCGTCGACCTTTCCCACAACATCAAGAATAGCTGCCCCCGAGGTCGGCGACCACTCCTAAAACCGGTTACCGGGCCTGGCTGCGGTTTTCTCGAGCAGAAAACCCCGTATCGACCCGCGGAGTATGTTTCCGGGAGATTGCTGCCCCTGCCTCCAGGAGCCGATTTGGGGAAATCACGATTAGTGGCCGGAGTTGCCGGAAGCTACACAAGCCTCAAGCCGCGGGTTAGACTGCGACCAATACCGACACATGGATTCGACAGCGGGAGCATATCGAGTGGCATATGATTTAACCGGCAAGATCAAGCTGATCCAGGAAGCAAAAACTTTCGGAAGCGGGTTTACCAAACGGGAAATGGTCGTGATCGTTGAAGATGGCAAATATCCCCAGGAAATCAGCCTTGAATTTGTGCAGGACAAGGTCTCACTGCTGGATAACCTGCAGCCGGGGCAGGAAGTTACCGTGACATTTGATATCCGTGGCCGGGAATACAACGGGCGATATTTCAATAACCTCCAGGGATGGAAAATCGTTAGTGCAGGGGACGGGGCAGGATTCCCAGCCCAGGATGATTCTTCTGCGCCACCCTTCCCGTCTCCTGAAGATTTTGGCGATGATGACATTCCTTTTTAACTGTTAGCCGCCCGCTGCACTGGCGGCTCCACCCAACCGGCAACTGCGCGCTGCCGACCAGGGGCCCTGGTCTTTTTTTGAAGAAACACCTTGCCACAAAAGCTGTACATATATACAGTATACGTACAGACCAATAACTTGCACGCGAGGTGAACCGTGGCTGTAGTGGCAATGTGGAAATGTGATCGGGATGAAGCGATGTTTGATAATAAAAAGGATGCCGATGCCCACGACAAAATGCTGGAACTGGCAGAAAACTTCAGCTTGTTCCTGGGTAAACATATAGCAGATATAAGCGAGCAGGATGCAGAAAATATCGGTCTGTTGTTATCCGGGAACAAGGACATGCTGATAGCCGCATGTAAAGGCAATCCCGAATT
>JAOUDU010000013.1 GCA_029859085.1 Gammaproteobacteria bacterium
CCTCCCGGTGCGCCGGAGCCACCGGTCCAGCCGGTATTGACCAGGTAAACCCGGCTGCCGAAGTCATCGATACGTTTCATCAGCAATTCGGCGTAGTCGGCCGCGGGCCGCGGCATGAAAGGGGCGCCAAAGCAGGTCGAGAAGGTCGGGTGTACGCCGGCCTCGGCGCCCAGTTCGGTAGAGCCGACCCGCGCGGTGTAACCGCTCAGGAAATGAAAGGCGGCGGCTTCCTTGGACAGGATGGAAATGGGTGGCAGTACCCCTGACACATCGCAGGTCAGGAATATCACACAGCCGGGCTCGCCCCCGGCATTGGTCGCGGTGCGTTTCTGGACATGCTCCAGCGGGTAACAGCAGCGGCCGTTCTCCGTGAGCTGCGTGTCGCTGTAACCGGCGCTGCGATTTTCGTCGACTGCCACGTTCTCGATAATGGCACCGAAGCGGATCGCGTCCCAGATGACCGGTTCATTTTCCCTGCTAAGGTCGATGGTCTTGGCGTAGCAGCCGCCCTCGAGGTTGAATACGGAGCCCTTGGTCCAGCCGTGTTCATCGTCGCCGATCAGGTAACGATCCGGGTCGGCTGACAGGGTGGTTTTGCCGGTGCCGGAGAGGCCGAAAAACAGGGTGGTGTCACCGGCCTCGCCCACGTTGGCGCTGCAATGCATCGGCATGACGTCTTTTTCCGGAAGCAGGAAGTTCTGCACCGAGAACATCGCTTTTTTCATTTCCCCCGCGTAGCGCATCCCGGCCAGCAATACCTTGCGCTGGGCGAAGTTGATGATAACCACACCGTCGGAATGAGTGCCATCCCGCTCGGGATCGCACACGAAGCTGGCGACGTTGAGTACATTCCACTCGGGCTTGCGCCCGTTGTTGTAGGTTTTGGGGCGGATAAACATATTGCGCCCGAACAGGGACTGCCAGGCGGTTTCGGTGGTGATACGCACCGGGAGATAGTGTTCGCTGTGCGCGCCCACGTGTAACTCGGACACGAAGCTGTCGCGGGCGTCGAGGTAGGATTCAACCCGATCCCAGAGCTCGTCGAATTTGGTCCCGTCGAAGGGCCGGTTTACCGGGCCCCAGTTGATGCTGTCCTCGGTGCTGGGCTCCCTTACGATAAAGCGATCGGCCGGCGAGCGACCGGTGCGCTTGCCGGTGGTCACCAGCAGTGCGCCGGTGTCTGCGAGGATGCCCTCGCCGCGTTTGATGGATTCCTCTACCAGCTGCGCCGCCGTCAGGTCAGAAAACTCCTGGGCGGTCTGGATTTCTGCGGTCATGATCTGTCCTGTGATTGGATCCCGGAGACCCTGGCTGGGGTTCGTCCGTGCAGTCGCTGTATCATTTTGGGGCGGCAATTATGTCAGAATCCCGCGGTTTTGCGAAACAATATGGCAATCCATCCGGCGAACGTCGCCGCACGTGGAATCGCGCCTTTGGAGTCAGTGGAGGACGGGGCGGGGCCGGGAGTCCAGGATATCGGTCAGATCCTCCCGCAGGTAGCGGTATTGCTGGTTGCAGAACTCGCAGTCCATCGTTATGCAGCCCATTTCGCGCAGCAGGCTTTCAATCTCGGCCTTGCCGATCGCGGAAAGCGCCCGCAGGGTGCGCTCGCGGGAGCAGCTGCAGTGAAAAGCCACGGGTGAGGGTGCGAACAGGCGCACTGAATCCTCGTGGTAAAGCCGGTAAAGCAGCTCTTCGGGGCCCAGCTCAAGCAGGTCCGGGGGTTCGATGGTGGCCGCGAGGGCGCACACGTGCTCCCACTGTTGTTCCCGCACCGCCGGGTCTGTGGTCAGTTGTGCCGGCAGCTGTTGCAGCAGCAGGCCGCCGGCCCGCCGCTCCCCGGCTGCCAGCCAGAAGCGCGTGCCCAGCTGTTCCGATTGCCTGAAATAGGCGTCGAGGCTGTGGGCGAGGGAGTCCCCCGCCAGCGGCACGATGCCCTGGTAGCGCTGGCCCCGCTGCGGCTCGACGGTGATCGCCAGTGAGCCCTTTCCCAGCAGTTGCCCGAAATCATTTGCCGTGGCGAGGTCGGCGCCGCGGGCGATACCCCTGACCTCACCGGCGCTGCTGCACTCCGCCATCAGCAGGGGAATCTGGCCTTCGGAGCGGGCCTGCAGCACAAGTTTACCCTCGAACTTCAGGGTGCCCCGGAGCAATACCGCCGCCGCCAGGAGCTCCCCCAGCAGGCGGCTGACCCCGGGGGCGTACTGGTGCACCGCCAGTATGTCGCTGAAAACGGCGTCCAGCTGGACGCTCTCGCCGCGGATATCTGCCTGCTCGAACAGGAAGCGGCGGGCCCGGTCGGTGGTGGTCGGGTCAGTAATGTCGGTTGTGTCGTCCATGGGGCGCTATTGTAAGCCAATAAATACCCCGCTGGCTGCATGGCTGAACTGTTTTGCCCGCGGCTGCGTACCATCGTGCGGCAATTCGAAGTAGAGTAACGATAACATTCAGGCAGCCGCCCGTTGCCGTGAAGTCTTGCCCGCGGCGGCAATCAAGGAGATACAGTATGAGATTCAGTTACCAGGTGGGAATGTGCGAACCCGACCACTACCTGCCCCTGGCCCGGGCCGCCGAGGCCGCCGGGTACAATGGCATCAGCGTGCCCGACAGCATCTGCTACCCGCAGGAAGCGAGCTCCAGCTACCCGTATAACAAGGACGGCAGTCGCGAATTCCTGGAAAGTGTGCCCTTCGTCGAGAGCCTGATTGGCGTCACGGCGATGGCAGCGGTGACCAGCACCATCGAGTTCGCCACCTTTGTCTACAAGCTGGCGGTGCGCCAGGCCCCGGTCGTGGCGAAACAGGTCCAGGGGATCCAGGTGCTCTCGGGCAACCGCTTCATATTCGGCGTGGGCATCAGCCCCTGGGAGGAGGACTTCGCGGTCTGCGACGTGCCCTGGGAAAATCGCGGCCAGCGCCTGGACGAACAGATCGAGATTTTCCGCGGCCTGGAAACGGGGGAGTTTTTCGGCTACCAGGGGCAGATTCACCACATGCCCGCCAACAAGATGTGCCCCGTCCCCTCAGTGCCGACCCCGATCCTGATCGGCGGCCATGCCGAGCCGGCCCTGAAGCGGGCGGCCCGGGTGGGGGATGGCTGGATGTGCGCCGGCGCCGACATGCTGCAGTTGGAGGCCTATATCAAGCGCATCCAGCAACTGCGGCAGGAGTATGGCACAGCCGACAAGCCCTTCCGGATATTTACCACGGGCCAGGACGCCTTCAGCAGGGAGGGTATCGAAGCCCTGGAGCGCATTGGCGTAACCGACGTGATTATCGGGTTCCGCAACGTCTATGAGATGGAACCGGACCGGCCGCTGGACGAAAAAATTGCGATGCTCCAGTGGTACGCCGGGGAGTTTATCCGGGGCTGACGACTGCGATGGCCGCGCCATGCCCCTGCCCCTCGCGCCGGTCCGGGTGCTTGTTCTATACTCCCGTCAGTTGACCGAGGAAAACCCATGGCCGGATTCAGGCTGACCAAGCCCTATACCATGTCCAAGGAGGAGGTGCGCAAGGCTGCCAGGGGTCTCGCCTCCGAGCTGGAGCGAGACCATGGCGTGCGCGCGCGCTGGGAGGGGGACACCGTGCGCATCTCCGGCGCCGGGGTAAACGGCCAGATGTCTTTTCACGATGGCGTTATCGATGTATCAGTCAGGCTCGGCCTGCTGGCTTCAATGTTCGAATCAGTGCTGCGCAGCGAAGTAAAGCGTTACCTTGACACCCATGTGACCTGAGCGGCGACCGCGCGGCAGGCTCAGCCCATCACGGTGGCACCGCGCAGCGGGTCGCCACCCTCCAGCAATTCCCCGAACTCCTCTGCCAACGCGTTTGAGCGCTCTATGCACTGCTCCCAGTACCTCACCCTGGCGGCGTGGGGCAGGCGGGTGAAATCAGAGCGATCCGGTATCTTTCCATGGGGCAGGTCGGCGCAGAACTCAGCGCTGGGGCACAGCAGTACCAGCTTGTCGGCATTATCGATCGCCGCTTCGCGCCAGGGCAGGAACTTGTCGAACCAGCCGGGTACCACCCGGGCGCTGAAATGAGGGTAGAGCATCAGGCCTTCGCCGCGGTAGTGGGCCAGGTCGAAGTGGTAGTCGATGATACCCCCGTCCCAGTACTGGCCGGGGGGCGCGCCGGCAATATCCCGCTCACCGGTGAGCACGAAGGGGATGGCGCCACTGGCGTGCAGCGCGGCGTCGACGTTGTCCTCCCGCAGCCGGCAGTAGCGGGTCGCGAAATCCTCCATTGCCAGGCCCGGGTTCGGCTGTGCCGAGGAGTGGAACACCACCCGCTGGAAAAGAGGGCTGAGCAGGCGTCGGCTGATCGCGTTGCCCAGCGCGGCCGTACCCATTCCCGCAGCCAGCAGCGGGGTTGCAGACGCTCCCGCAGGGCCGCGGCCGCGGGCGGTGACGATGTGGCTGTTGATACGGGGGTGGTTTGCCAGCGCCCGGGCGCCGGTCTCCCCCAGAAGCTGGCGCAGTATGTCCCGGCTGACCTCGCTGACTTCGGCAGCGCCGGGTTTGCTCGAATAGTGCTGGTCGAGATAGGCCCTCTCGAGGTTGCCCAGCGCTGCGACCGGGTCCGGCATTGCCAGGCAGGCGTGGCGCCATGAGCCGATTGACGAGCCCAAAACGGACAGTGGGCGCTCACTTCGCTGGAGAAAGTCGCCGAACAACAGCCGGTCCAGCCCGGCGAGGATACACCACTTGGGTCCCCCGGAAGCCCCCAGCAGCAGGCTGAAAAGGTCTGCGGACCAGCCCTCCCGCCCGATCCGGCGGGCGGCCTCGCGGCCGAGGTAGACCGACAGCGCGCTAGTGGCCATGCCGTACCTCCGCCGGTGAGCGCCCCGTCCATTTCTGGTAGGCCCGGCGGAAGTTGGAGGCGTCGTTGAAGCCGACCAGGTAGGCGATACTGGACAGGGGCAGCCGGGTGTTCTGCAGGTAGCGGGTTGCATGTTCGGCCCGCACCTGGTCCAGCAGTTCCTGGTAGGAGCGGTTTTCCCGCGCCAGGCGGCGGCGATAGGTGCGGGGACTGAGGTTGAGCATCTTCGCGGTCTGTGGCATCTGCGGATACTGGCCTTCCAGCTTGCGCATCAGGCGCAGGGTCTGCTCGGCCACCGAGTTGGCCTCTTCCAGGTCCGCCAGCAGCCGGGCGCACTCGTTCTCGTACAGGTTGCGCAGCGCCGGGTTGGAGGAGGGCAGGGGTGTGAGCAGCAGGTCCCGGTGAAAGGCGATGCGCCCGGTGACGCAGTCGAACTGGACGTCCGGGCCGAACACCGTGAAATAGCGCGCTGCATGGGGGGGCTCCGGGTAGGGAACTTCCAGGTGCAGCTGCAGGTCGTTGCGGTTCAGCAGGCCCCGCAGGGTATTGAGCATGGCACCGCAGATCAATTCAAAACCAAAATCGAAGGGTGTCTCGGCCAGGCTGCTCACGATGGTCAGCACGCACTTCTCGCCCACGATTTCGTAGTCGAGGTGCAGGGCCGGCGCCAGCAGGTGGTAGTACTTGAGGAACAGGTCGATCACCTGGCCGAGATCCCGGCAGGTCATGAAGGCCTGGCCGAGCACCGCATGGGCGCTGAGGTTGAGGCGCAGGCCGAGGTTCAGGCCGAGGGCCCGGTCTCCCGTCAGGCGCAGGGCATTGGCGACCAGGATGGCGAAGTCCCGGTCACTGACCCTGGCGCCGATATTCGCGATGCCGGTCCTGGCCATGCCGGTACCGGCCAGCAGGGACTGGCGGTCACAGCCCTGGCTCTCCACCATATCGATAAGGATCAGGACGTACTGCGCGGGGGTGCTGGTTTTGACCATCCGCCTATTTGGCCACAAATGACCTGAAATTGACAAGACTTTACCTTGTTGTGCCTGCCGCGATCTCCCATAGTCTGGGGTCAACGTAGAACAGCGGAGTTTTCCCCATGAAAATGAAATGGACCGACAGTGCCCCCCGCAAGATCCAGCAGTTCCCCGGTGCCGACTATCCAAAGGAAAACCCGGACCTCGAGGACCTGCTCACCAGTGCCGATGTCGATCACATCGCCGAGATTTTCCAGACGCCGCTGACGGGCGCCTATAACTGGGATTACAAGGTACAGGACGATCGCATCAAGAAGCTTTACGACCTGGGCAAGCAGCTCAACTGGGATCCGGAGATGGATATCGACTGGAACCGGCCCTGGCCAGAGGCGGCGATCCAGCCGGAGATGATGAACCTTCACGAATACCCGCCCTACCTGGCGATGGACGAGAAAACCCGGGCGGAGTTCTGGCTGCACATGAATTCCTGGAGCCTGTCGCAGTTCCTGCACGGGGAGCAGGGCGCCCTGCTGGTCGCCTCGCAGCTGTGTTCCTGCGCGCCCACCCTCAACGCCAAGCTGTACGCCGCATCCCAGACCTTCGACGAGGCGCGCCACGTCGAGGTGTTCAACAAATACCTGCAACAGCGCATCGGCATGATGTACCCGATCAACACCTACCTGAAGAGCATTATCGACAAGATCCTCACGGATGCGCGCTGGGATATGAAGTTTATCGGCATGCAGATCGTGATCGAGGGCCTGGCCCTGTCCGCGTTCAACACCACCCGCGAAACCACTCCCGACCCGGTGCTCAAGGATGTCGTGTACCTGGTGACCCGGGACGAGGCGCGCCACGTCACCTTCGGGGTCAATTACCTGGAGGAGTTCGTCAAGACCCTGTCCGACGAGGAGCGGGAGGAGCGCGCCCTGTTCGCCTACGAGGCCTGCGTGGTCAGCCGCGAGCGCCTGGTGGCGACGGATGTGTTCCGCCACTTCGGCTGGGATGTCGAGGAGGCCCGCAAGCAGGTGCTGGAGGGCTTTGTCATGTCGACGTTCCGCAACCTGCTGTTCCAGCGTGTTATCCCCAACCTCAAGCGGATCGGGCTGCTGACTGACAAGATCCGCCCCAAATTTGAGGAGCTGGGCATTCTCGACTATGAGAACCTGGCCACCGATGGCGACATCGACTGGGCCGCGATGGAGCGTCCGCTGGATACCCAGGAGGCCCAGTCCCACGAGCAGAGCATGCTCGCGGCGTTCGCGGCGGAGCACGAGAAGCAGGAGGCCGCCAGGGCCAGCAACGCGGCCTGAGGGGCGCGGTGCCAGGAAAGCGAGGCCGGGTAATTTATCCGGCCCTCCCCGGCACCAGCCTGGCGGATTGAGGGCCAAAAAAAAGCCGGCATTTATGCCGGCTTTTTTTGTGTCTGGCTGGAATGCGGGTCAGGCGGCCAGCGCCTTGACCTGGGTATTGAGGCGGCTCTTGTGCCGGGCGGCCTTGTTCTTGTGAATAATGCCCTTGTCGGCCATCCGGTCGATCACGGGCACGGCGCTGTCGTAGGCAGCCCTGGCTGCGGTCGCGTCGCCAGTGCTGATTGCCGCGTTCACTTTCTTGATCATGGTGCGAACCATGGAGCGCAGGCTGGCGTTGTGGTTACGGCGTTTTTCGGCCTGGCGCGCGCGCTTTTTTGCTTGTGGTGAGTTTGCCACGTTAGGTACCTCTGCAGGGGTCTGAAATCAGGAGGCGAGATTATTCACATTCGGTTATCCCTTGTCAACCGGCAGGCCTTGCGCTGCCAGGGGCGCCTGCCGGGCCGGGAAGGCGGAATTCCCCCGCAGCAGCAGCTGTCTCGGGCCCGCAATCAGGGCTTAAGTCGGGCCGCCGGCTGGGATACACTAACGCCTATTAGTTATTAATGCCTGAGCCAGATAACGTCACCACTGAACGAGCACCCGCGATGGGAATTCCTGCAGCAGAAAGTGACCAGCCCCCGACCACCGCCGAGCGCATCCTCGATGCGGCGGAGAACCTGTTCGCGGAGAAAGGGTATAGCGCCACCTCCCTGGGGGACGTTGCGGACCGTGTGGGCATTCGTTCGCCCAGCCTCTACAATCACTTCAGGAATAAGGAGGCCCTGTATGCAGCGGTGCTGGAGCGGCTGCTGCAGGACTTTTCCGCGCCACTGGAAGAGCTGGGCAAGGGCCCGGTAACCTACGACAGGGTATTCCTGTGGCTGGAGGCCATCGTGCGCCAGCACCACGCCAACCCGAACCTGGCGCGCCTGCTGCAGCACGCGGCCCTGTCGGGCGGGCCGCACACCAATGAGTTGATCGACCGCCTGTTCCGCCCCATGTTCCAGCCCGGTGCCCGGATCGAGGGGGATGATATCGCCCTGTTCAGGGAAACGGGCCTGCAGCCCTGGGCGGTGATGGCTTTCAACAACCTGGTGATGTCCTACGTCACGATGGCGCCCATGTACCGCGATCTGCTGGGGCAGGATCCGTTCAGCGAGTCCGCCCTGGACAATCAGCTCAATCTCATCAAAAGCCTGCTGCGGGCGGTTTTCGAGTACAGGGGCGATCCGCAGCCGGCATAATGCCGCCTGGCACATTTACCAAGGTTGTACAGACAATATGTTGATTTCCGACGCAGTCCATATCTGGCGTGAGCCCGATGGCGATTACCACATCGAGTGGCAGGTGACCGACCCTGGCACCGAGGTCACGGTGGAGCCCCTGTCCGTCGAGGGCGAACTGCAGCTCCACTATTTGCCGCGACCCGGTGCGCGGCTGGTGGGCCTGCCGCCCGCCCGCCGCCACTTTTTTCGCCTGCGCGACCAGTTCGGGACAGAAGTGGTGGCCACCGAGCGCCGGCTGGGTATGGACGGGGCGCCCAACTTCCGCGACTTTGGCGGCTATCGAACGACCGGGGGCCAACAGGTGAAGTGGGGCTTCCTGTTCCGCTCCGGCCAGCTGTCCGCGCTGAGCGAGCAGGATGTCAGTCTGCTGGCCAGCCTGGCGCTGGACCTGGTATTTGATTTTCGCCGGATGGAGGAGCAGGAGACAGACCTCAGCCGCCTGCCGCGGCAGCCGCGGCCGAAGGTGGTCAGCCTGCCGATCATCCCGGGAAGCAATTCGCGCTTTTTCGAGCAGGCGGACCAGCAGTCGGACAATCCGGGGGCCATGTTCGACTTCATGCTGGAGATCAATCGCGATTTCGCCGGCCCCCAGGCCGCAACCTACAGGCGCATGTTCCGGGAAATCCTGGCGGCGCCGGATGCCCGCTTCCTGGTGCACTGCGCCGCGGGGAAGGACCGCACCGGCTTTGCCGCCGCCATCATCCTGCTGGCGCTGGGGGTCCCGCGGGACCTGGTGATGCGGGATTACCTGCTGACCTCGCGGTACTACCTGCCGGAGCTGGAACTGGATCGGCTGCGCCGCAAATACCAGCTGGAGCACATGGTGGCGGACGCTATCCTGCCAATGCTGGAAGTACACGAGGATTACCTCGCGATGGCCCTGCGCCATATCGAGCAGAACTACAGCTCACTGGAGGAGTATCTCGAACAGGCGCTGGGGCTGGGCCCGGCGGAGCTGGCGGAGTTGCGCTCGCGCTACCTCGAGTAACCGGGGCGGTGGGGGCGCAGGGTGCCGGCGGGCTGTGGCTCAGGCATCCATGCAGGCCATTTTCGCCGCGCTGATCTGCTGCTTCTCGCAGCTGCCGCCACCGGCCTTGCCGACGCACCACTTGCGGTGACCGTCCCAGGCGGTCAGCGGCACGGTCCTGCCGTCGTTGCACTTCACGGTGTACTGGGAGTAGGGCTTGCCATCGGCGGTCTCGGCGTGGGTCTGGAACACGATACTGGTGGGCCTGGCGGCCTGGCTGCCGGTAGCGACCAGGAGCAGGGCTATCGCGACTATCCTTGGCGCGGCGTTCATCGGGTATTCCTCGGGCAGTTACAGGTGTGGCGCGCGGCGACAGCCGGCGACACTCGCACTATCTTACTGTTATACGCAGCAAAACAGTTACGGATTTGTACCTATTTGGGAAGATTTGTAACAAATGCGAAACAGCGTGGAGCCGAATGGCGTATCTATCTGATATTCAAGGATATTTTTATCTGGAGAAGTGCCGGGCGGTGCGGCCCGGTCGCGCCGGGCCGGCCAGTCGGGTCAGCCCACCGCGAACCAGATCAGAATCCAGCCCACAGCCGCCAGCAGCAGCGCCTGCCCGGCCTTGTCGAGCCTGGCCAGTGAGTACAGGTAGGAGAGGGGTGGCAGCAGCAAGGTACACAGGCCCCAGGCGTAATCTTCCTTCCACGATTCGATGAGCAGCAGGACCCAGCTGATCAGCAGGGCCGCCGCGCCAAACATCAGCAGTGAGGCGTGTGTGGCTTCCATGTTTCCTCCGGTGCGGTATTGGTGGGACAAGCCGCTGCAGATTAGCAGAAACCCCTGCTGGCGTCAGTGCCCGGCCCGGCAATTGTCGGGCGCCCGAATTGGAGTGGGGGCCGCGGATGACTACCGGGTGGAATTTGGGTATCGTGAGCCGCTTTCCAGTTGAGGATGATTACTTGGACGATCCTTTTGCCGATATCCGGCCCTACCGCGACGAGGAAGTGGCGGGGGTGTTGGCGCGATTGCTCGACGACGGGGAGTTGCTCGACACCATGGCGGCCTTCCGGCTCGGTATGCTGGCCCGCCTGGCGCCGGGGCTGGCCAGGCTGCTGGTGCGCTGGGCCCTGGCCCGCGAGGTGCGGGGCGCGACCGATGTCGAGGCGGTGCAGGCGGTTATCAAGCGTTACATGGATCGTATGATCGAGGACAGCACCGGCGGGTTCAGTGTCTCCGGCCTGGAGCAGCTGGACCCGGTGCGGCCCTACCTCTACATGAGCAATCACCGGGATATTGCGATGGACCCGGCCTTTATCAATTATGCGTTGCACCGGTCGAGCTACGAGACCGTGCGCATCGCCATCGGCGACAACCTGCTCACCAAGCCCTGGGTGTCGGACCTGATGCGGCTGAACAAGAGCTTTATCGTCAGGCGCTCGGTCAGCGGCCCGCGGGAATTGCTGGCGGCATCGAAGAACCTGGCCAACTATATCCAGCACTCGCTGCTGCAGGAGCGGCACCCCGTATGGATTGCCCAGCGGGAGGGGCGGGCCAAGGATGGTATCGATCGCACCGAGCCCGTCATCATCAAGATGCTGGCCATGAGCCGCGACAAGAGCAGCCAGGATTTTTCCGCGCATATCGAGGGCCTGGGTATCGTGCCCGTTGCTATCTCCTATGAGCTCGATCCCTGCGATGCCCTCAAGGCCAACGAGTTGTACCAGCGCGCCAGCCAGGGTGCCTACCATAAAGGTGAGCAGGAGGACGTGGCGTCCATCGGCCGCGGTATCGCCGGTGACAAGGGACGGGTCCACGTCTCCTTCGGCACGCCCCTGGGTGCGGGCTTCGCCACCCCGGAGGCGGTGGCGGTCGAGGTCGACCGCCAGGTCATCTCCGGTTACTGCCTGCACCCCACCAATATTTTCGCCTGGCAGATGCTCAACCCGGGCGCCCCCGCCCTGCCCGATACGCTCACCGCGGAACCCGGCGACTGCAGCCGCGAACAGTTCGAGCAGCGGATCGCCGCGATGCCCGAGCCCCACCGCCCCTACGCGCTGGCAATCTACGCCAACGCGGTGGTGAGCAAGCTGGCGCTGCGCGCCGGCTCACCAGCCCCTTGCTGAGCGAAGAGCTCAAGAGCGCCATCCGCGAGGCCTACAGCGCCATCATAGAGGGCAAGTCGCTGACCCCGCGCTGGGGCCAGCGCCAGATGATCGCCGAAATCGCCAACACCCTGGCCCGCATTCCGGGGCCGGGGGAGGCCGCCTCCGGGCTGCCCGCGGTGTGCGTGATCGAAGCCGGCACCGGTACCGGCAAGACCATCGCCTATGCCGTGGCGGCGATCCCTGTCGCCCGGGCGCTGAACAAGCGGCTGGTGGTGGCGACGGCGACCATCGCGCTGCAGGAGCAGTTCGTCAACAAGGACCTGCCCGACATCCGGCGCCACAGCGGGCTGGACTTCAGCTTCACCCTGGCCAAGGGCCGGCGGCGCTACGTGTGCCTGTCGAAACTGGATCGCGTGTTCGGCCAGGGCCAGGGCGCGGACAGCCTGCTGCCGCTGTACCCCGACGATGTCGGCCAGCCGGTCACCGCCGAGGCGCTGCCGGTGTACACCGCCATGGTGGACGCCCTGGGGCGCGGCCAGTGGGACGGCGACCGGGACAACTGGCCCGAGACCATCGCCGAGGAGGTCTGGTACGGCGTCACCACCGACCATAGCCAGTGCAGCGGCCGGCGCTGCCCCAATATCGCCCAGTGCAGCTTCTTCCGGGCCCGGGACGAGTTGCAAAGCGCGGATATCATCGTCACCAACCACGACCTGGCCCTGTCGGACCTCGCGCTGGGGGGCGGCGCCATCCTCTCCGCCCCCGAGGACAGCATCTACGTGTTCGACGAGGGCCACCACCTGCCGGACAAGGCCCTGTCCCACTTCGCCAGCTTCTGCCGCCTGCACACCACCGTGCAGTGGTTGCAGGAGAGCCGCAAGCTGCTCGCCCAGGCGGCCCCGGCCCTGGCGGGCCTGGACGCCCTGCAGCGGCCGTTGCAGCGCCTGCCCGGTATGATGGACGAGGCCGCCGCCAGCCTGCAGGTGGCGGAGCAGGCAGTGGCGGCGCTGTTCGAGGACCTGGTGCCCGACGAGCGCCGGGATGACCAGCAGCTGCGCCTCGAGCACGGCCTGGTGCCCCCCGGCCTGATACCGATTGCGACGACCCTGGCCGGCCAGTTCCAGCAGATGGCCCAGGACCTGGCGCGGATGGAAGCGCTGCTGGAGGAGGCCCTGGAGGACGAGTTCGCCCCCCTGGACAAGTCCATCATCGAGACCTGGCATATCAACCTGGGCGGCCTGCTGGGGCGGGCCGAAGGCGCCCTGGGACTGTGGCAGGAATACGCAGTGACCGGGGAGGGCGAAGTGCCCCCCAAGGCGCGCTGGATCACCCTGCTCAACAGCAACGGCCAGTTCGGTTTCGACCTGCGCTGCAGCCCGATCCTGGCGGCGGATATCCTGCAGGAATACCTCTGGTCCCGGGCCGCCGGGGTGATCGTCACCTCCGCCACCATGACCGCCCTCAATTCCTTCGAGCGCTTTATTTTGCATTCCGGGGCGCCGCGGGAGGCGAACTACAAGATCGTGGCCAGCCCCTTCAATTACGCCAACGCGGTGTTCTGCGTGCCGCATATGGAGTGCGACCCGGGCGATGCCCAGGCCCACACCCGGGCGCTGATCGACCAGCTGCCCCGGCTGCTCGACACCCGCGAGGGCAGCCTGGTGCTGTTCTCATCCCGGCGCCAGATGCTCGAGGTGTTCCAGGGCATCGATGGCGCTGTCCGCGAGCTGGTCCTGATGCAGGGCGACTACAGCAAGCAGGAAATCCTGCGGCGCCACAGGGACGCCATCGACGCCGGCGGCGGCAGCGTGATTTTCGGCCTGGCCAGTTTCGCCGAGGGGGTGGACCTGCCCGGGGACTACTGTCGCCACGTGGTGATCGCCAAGATTCCCTTCGCCGTGCCCGACAGCCCGCTGGAAGCGGCTTTGGCGGAGTGGGTGGAGGCCCAGGGGCGCAACGCGTTCATGGAGATCAGTGTGCCCGATGCGGCCCTGCGGCTGGTGCAGGCCAGCGGCCGCCTGCTGCGCACGGAGCAGGATACCGGCCGGGTCACCCTGATGGACCGCCGTATCCTGACCCGGCGCTATGGCCGGGCGATACTCGATTCGCTGCCGCCGTTCCGGCGCGAGCTGGCCGCAAGCTGATGGCTACCCAGGGACGGAATCCCGGGGCTGGCGGCGACCTGGATACCGGGATCGCCGAGCTGCTGATCGACATCGAGGCCGAGCTGCGCCAGCTGGGGCTGTGGGACAAAGTGCCGCCACCGCCCGAGGCGCTGGCCTCGGAACAGCCCTTCAGCATCGACACGCTGACCCTGCCCCAGTGGCTCCAGTTCATTTTCCTGCCCACCCTCTACCGTTTGCTGGACGAGGGACAGCCGCTGCCCGGGCGCTGCGGGATCGCGCCGATGGCCCAGGAGTATTTCCGGGGAATGGGGCTCGCCAGTGCCGCCCTGGAGGAGGCGCTGCTGCAGATGGACCGGATGCTGTCGGGGGAGGACAGCGACGGGCAGTAAACTGCCCGCCGCCGTTGTCGCATCGGAGCGGCTAGACGCGCTCCACGACTGTGGTGATGCCCTGGCCCAGGCCGATACACATGGTGGACACGCCCAGGGTGAGGTCGCGGTCCTGCATCACGGTGAGCAGGGAGCCGGTGATGCGGGTGCCGGAGCAGCCGAAGGGGTGGCCCAGCGCGATGGCGCCGCCGTGGACGTTCACCTTCTCTTCCATATCGTCGAGCAGGTCCAGGTCTTTCAGCACCGGCAATGCCTGGGCGGCGAAGGCCTCGTTCAGCTCGACCATCTCGATATCCTTGATCGTCAGGCCCAGCTTCTTCAGCGCCTTTTTGGTTGAGGGCACCGGGCCATAGCCCATGATCGAGGGGTCCACTCCCGCCAGGGTCATGGCCTTGATCCGGGCGATGGGCGTAAGGCCGAGGGCCTGGGCTTTCTCAGCGGACATCACCAGCATCGCGGAGGCGCCGTCGGAGATCTGCGACGAGGTGCCGGCGGTGACCGTGCCGCCCTGGGGATTGAAGGCCGGGGGCA
Organism: Gammaproteobacteria bacterium; assembly: GCA_029859085.1. Lineage (GTDB taxonomy): Bacteria > Pseudomonadota > Gammaproteobacteria > Pseudomonadales > Halieaceae > JARRPM01. The sequence goes on from JAOUDU010000013.1 coordinate 14,563, forward strand.
GCGCGGCGAGCCCTTCCAGTGTGGTCTCCGGGCGAATGGTCTCGTCGTGCTCCACCAGCACCAGGGCGCCGCTCTCGTCGTGCCCCTCGATCGGGATGATTTCCC
>JAOUDU010000423.1 GCA_029859085.1 Gammaproteobacteria bacterium
CAAAGTGCCTGCGCAGGTAAACCGCGAGCCCATTCATCAGGATAAGGAAACCCATAAGCACCATAATCGCCGCGGAGGTCTTCTCGGTGAAGCCCCGCTCTGGGCTGTCAGCCCAGAGGTAAATCTGTACCGGCAAAACTGTCGCCGGGTCCGTGATACCTGCAGGCGGATCCATTATGAAGGCGACCATTCCAATCATCAGCAGCGGAGCGGACTCCCCAAGGGCCTGGGCCATACCGATGATAGAGCCGGTAAGGATCCCCGGCATGGCCACCGGCAGCACATGATGCACCACGGTCTGTAATTTGGAGGCACCTACACCCAGTGCCGCCTGGCGGATGGACGGCGAAACCGCCTGGATCGCAGCCCGGGAGGTAATAATAATGGTAGGCAGCGTCATCAGGGAGAGCACGATACCCCCGACTACCGGGGCCGAGCGCGGCAACTCGAAGAAATTGATGAATACCGCCAGGCCCAACAGACCGAATACTATGGAGGGAACCGCCGCGAGGTTATTGATGTTGATCTCTATCAGGTCGGTAAGGCGATTGCGCGGAGCGAATTCCTCCAGGTAAACCGCAGCCGACACCCCAATAGGGAATGCAATCGCGAATGTCACAAGCAGGGTGAAAAATGAGCCGTAGAGCGCCACCTTGATACCCGCCATCTCTGGCTCGCGGGAATCCCCCTGGGTAAAAAAAGTGGTATTGAAACGGGATTCAGTGCGGCCCTGCGCCCGGAGCTGGTCCAGCCAAGCCATCTGCTGGTCCTTCACCTTCCGGTCCGATTCCGGGGTGTCTGCACTGACCTGCCCCTTGAGATAGCTCCCCGCCTCCGCATGGGCGCGCAGCCATATTTCCGTGGTATGGCCTATCAACCCGGGGTCCTCAAGCACCTTGTCCCGCAGGGTATATTCCGCACCGATACTGAGCAGCCGGTACAGCGCTTTCTTGTCATTGCGGCTGCTGGCCTCGGGAAACATCTCGCGCAGGCTGGATTTGATAGCACCGAGGTAATCGGCGCCATAAATCTGCTCCTGGCTTGCACCGGGCTGCAGGCCGGTCATCGCGGGGTCCAGGTTCACGCTGACCCTGATGTATTGCTGGGTGAAAGCCGGCAAGCCCTTGCTGACGATATCGGCCAGCAGGATGAACAGGAAAACAAAGCCAATCAATACCGCCATCCTGCCGTACCACTGGAATCGCCGCTCCCGCGCGTATCGCTTCTTCAGGGAGGCCTGGATCGCCGCACTGGCCTTGTTTGATCCTTGCTTACTCATATTGTTCCCGGTATTTCCTGACAACGTAGAGGGCGATGACATTGAGCATCAGCGTGACGAAAAAAAGCACCAGTCCCAGGGCGAACGCAGCCAGGGTCTTTGGATTGTCGAACTCCTGGTCGCCCACCAACAGGGTTACAATCTGTACAGTGATGGTAGTGACGGCCTCCAGCGGGTTGATGGTCAGCTTTGCGGAGAGACCAGCCGCCATTACCACGATCATGGTTTCGCCAATGGCCCGCGAAACAGCGAGCAGTATCCCGCCGACAATCCCGGGCAGTGCGGCGGGTAACAGCACCTTGCGGATAGTTTCATTCATCGTCGCGCCCATCCCCAGCGACGCCTCCCGCAGGGTGTCGGGCACTGCGTTGATGATGTCATCCGAAAGTGACATGACGAAGGGGATAATCATGATTCCCATAACCAGCCCGGCCGCCAGGGCGCTTTCCGAGGCCACGTGAAGCCCCAGGGTTTCACCCAGACTCCGAATAAATGGTGCCACCGTGAGGGCAGCAAAAAAACCGTAAACCACCGTGGGCACCCCGGCGAGGATCTCGAGTACCGGTTTGGTGACGGAGCGAAAACCCCTACTGGCGTATTCCGACAGGTAGATCGCGGACATCAGGCCGACCGGTACAGCGATAACAATGGCCACCGCGGAGATCAACAAGGTGCCGACCAGAAGCGGCACGAAGCCAAAGGAACCTGAAGCGGCAACCTGGTCGGCGCGAATGGCCATCTGCGGGCTCCACTCCAGTCCGAAAAGGAAATCGGTAATGGATATCGCATGGAAAAAACGGATGGCTTCAAACAATACCGACAGCACAATGCCAAGGGTCGTCAGGACCGCCAGGAAAGAACAGGCAAACAGAATCCACTTTAGGATTCCCTCGACATGGTTGCGCGCGCGCAGGGTCGGGCGAATCCGTCGCAGCGCCAACGCCGCACCCAGCAGCGCCACCAGGAATACAAGCAGCGCCTTGACGGTGCGACTTGAGGCAACCAGGGCGCGATAGTGATCCGCGGCGATGACCTGGGCCGGATCCAGCTGTGATGCGTCTGTACCGCCGCTTGCGAAGCTTACGATCTGGTTGAAATAAAGTCCCTGCTCGCTTGCAGACATCTGCCCGACACTGGACGGCAGCTGGCTAACCACCAGGTGAGCCAGGATGCCGTGCTCGAACACCAGCCACAATACCAGCACCAGCACTGACGGCAGCAGAGCCCACAGTGCGGCCATGTAGCCATAATGTTTGGGGAGGGAGTGCAACGCCCGGGCACCACCCCGCCCCGAAACCACTGCATGGGACCGTTTGCGCCCCATGAAAAAACTGATGACCGTCAGCAGGACCAGCACCAGGAAGACCGTCGTTGTTTCCATTAAAGCCTCAAACAAAAAAGTGCGCCGCACTCAACCGGATGGCAGGTGCAGCGCACGTGGCAAGCACCGGTATCAGTACCGGTGCACTGCGACTACATTTTCAGCGGCGTCATCGCCTTGACAGTAGCCTGTACTTTCTTCAACTCGTCATCCGCAAGCGGAATCAGGCCTTTCTCGGGCAGGTAGCCGTCCTCTCCCATGGCCTTGGCCGATGTAAACTCCGTTGCATATTCCTGGATGCCCGGAATCTTGCCAACATGCGCGGCCTTGATGTAGAAAAACAGTGGCCGTGACACCGGGTATTTACCGCCGGATATTGTATCAAAATCCGGGGTCACGCCATCAACTTCGGAGCCCTGTACCTTGTCGCCATTTTCCTCAAGGAAACTGTACCCGAAGATGCCCAAAGCGTTGGGGTTCGCAGCCAGCTTCTGCACGATAAGGTTGTCGTTCTCACCCGCCTCGATGTAGGCACCGTCCTCGCGGATCGCGTAGGCAACTGTATCGAAGACTTCCTCACCCTTCGGGGCCTTGCCATTTTTTTCCAGCAGTGCCTGGTAGACTCCCGCAGGCAGGCCCAGCTCGGACATGGCCGCCTTGATTTCATCCGCCTGCTCGGCGGTCAGGTCACGCAGGGCCTTGAGGGCTGCAATCTGCTTGGCACCGCCGCCCATGGCCAGTTCCGCGAAAGCATCCCGGGTACCGGAAGTAGGTGGCGGCCCGAGTACTTCTATCGCGGTCGCCGGCAGCACGGGATCTACGTCCTTCCAGGTCTTGTTCGGGTTGGCAATGAGCTTGCCGTCCGGGCCCGGAATATCCTTGGCCAGGGCCAGGTAAATATCTTTCATGCTCAGCTTCAGTTTGGGCGCGTTCACAGAGTTGGCCAGCGCGATGCCGTCATAGCCGATCAGTACTTCTACGATGCCCGTGACGCCGTTGGCCTGGCAATC
>JAOUDU010000424.1 GCA_029859085.1 Gammaproteobacteria bacterium
CGGTAGTGCCCACTCCGGAGGCGCCCTTCGACATGGCCAACTACCGCACTTTCCTGTTGCCGATCAGCGATTACGAGATCGTAGACAACTGGGACGTGGTGGGGCTGCAGGGCACCGGCAGCCACGATGTCGTGGTGGACGATGTGTTCGTGCCCGAGCACCGCACCCACAAGTCGATGGACGGGTTCCTGTGCGACAACCCGGGCAATGCGGTAAATACCGCGCCCCTCTACCGCATGCCGTTCATGCAGGTTTTCGTGCGGGCCGTGTGCACGGCCACCCTGGGGGCCTGCTACGGCGCCCTGGACGCGTTCATCGAGGTGGCGAAAACCCGGCAGGCGGGGCCGGTGAAAATGAAAAACGATCCGTTTGCGCGCCAGCTGGCCGCCGAGGTAAAGGCATCCATCGAGGAAATGAAACTCACCATGATCCGCAATTTCGATGCGATGATGGACTGTTGTCGCGAGGGCGTACCCATCCCGATCGAGGACCGGGTGCGCTATCGCTACGATTCCGCGGTAGTGGCGGACCGCTGCCTGGCCCTGTCCAGCCAGATGCTCAAGGCCGCCGGCAGCAGCGGTATCCGGCTGGACAGCGAGTTGCTGGCCTACCACCTGGATATACTGGCCAGCCAGGCCCACGTCGCCAATCACTCGATTCCTTTCGCCGTCAATATGGGCGGCGTACTGTTTGGCGAGGAGAATGTCGATTACGCCATCTGAAACCGGCACTGGGGGGGCACCATGGCAATGAAGGGACTGTTACCCGAGGGGCGCTACGCCGATTGCGCCAACGGCTATCGCATCCACTACCTGGATGAGGGCCCCGCCGACGCGCCGGTGGTCGTCTTTCTGCACGGGTCCGGCCCGGGTGCCAGCGGCTACAGCAATTTCAAGGGCAACTACCCGACTCTGGTGCAGGCGGGCTATCGCTGCATTATTCCCGACCTCATCGGCTACGGGTTCTCCGACAAGCCGACTGATGTGGACCACCCACTGTCATTTTTTGTGGAGTGTGTCAGGCAGACCCTTGACTGCGCGGGGGTGGGGCGCTGCACTGTGGTGGGCAACTCTCTCGGTGGCGCGATCGCCCTGGGGCTGGCGCTGGACTGTCCGGAACTGGTCGACAAGCTGGTACTGATGGCGCCCGGTGGCCTCAGTGAACTGGCGGATTACCAGCAGATGCCGGGCATGCAGAAAATGTTCAAGGTGTTTGGCTCAGGTGAGCCGGTCACTCCCGCTGTTATGAAAGACCTCTTCGCCAGCGGCCTGATGCACGACCCGAAATTCGCCACCGATGAATTGGTGGCCGAGCGCATGCAGATCATGCAGATTATGAACGGCCATGTGATGGCCACCATGAAGGTGCCGGTACTGACCGGGCGACTGCCCGAACTCGAGTGCCCGGTGCTGGGATTTTGGGGGCTGGAAGAGAAAATGATGCCGGAAAACGGTATCATGGCGCTGGCCCGCAACGTGCGCCACCTGCGCCTCATCCTGGTGAGCGAGTGCGGGCACTGGGTGATGGTGGAACACCAGGATATGTTCAACCGGGCCTGTCTGGATTTCATCGCACATGGATAATTGCGATCCACTAAACTGATCCCCGCCGCCACACGGGGGTGTATCCCCGGAGTCGGTATGCGCAAGAACAGGCTGGGCAGGAGTTCAATCGTGGTTTCCGAGATCTGTATGGGAACCATGACATTTGGCAGCCATAGCGACGAGGCAGAGGCCTTTCGCATCATGGACATGGCCTATGACGCGGGCGTGGATTTCTACGACACCGCGGAGATGTACCCGGTCCCCCCGGATGCGAAATATATAGGGCTGACCGAGGAGATCGTCGGCCGCTGGCTCAAGACCAAGGACCGGGACTCCATCATACTCGGATCCAAGGTCGCGGGTCCGGGCCACGGCTGGATTACCCCGCCCCTGCGCAGTGGCAAGACCGGCCTCGACCGGCACCATATCATGCGCGCGGTGGAGGGCAGCCTGCGGCGCCTGGACACGGATTACATCGACCTGTACCAGACCCACTGGCCCGACCCCGGATATCCCCACGAGGAAACCCTGGCCGTCCTGGATGAACTGGTCCGGGCCGGCAAGGTGCGCATCCTGGGTTGCAGCAACGAGACCAGCTGGGGCCTGACCAAAAGCCTTTGGGCCTCGGACCTGCACGGCCTGCCGCGTTTCGATACCATCCAGAACAATTTCAGCCTGAACAACCGGCGGTTCGAGGATGAACTCGCCCAGGTGTGCCGGCAGGAACAGGTCAGCCTGTTACCCTATTCGCCCCTGGCCGGAGGTGTGCTTTCGGGTAAATATAATGACGGGGCCTGGCCCGGGGGTGCGCGGTTCACGTTCTACCTGACGGCCGGGGAGCGCCAGCGCAAGATAGCCGCGCGCTTCGTCAACGAGCAGGCCATCGAATCCACCCGCCGCTTCCAGGCGATCGCCCTGGACGCCGGTATGGACGTCGTGACCCTGGCCATCGCCTGGTGCAAGCAGCACGATTTTGTCGCCTCCACGATCGTCGGGGCCACTGCGGCAACGCAGATGCCTGATATCCTGGCGGCTGCGGACATCACCCTGGAACCAGAGATTCTCGCCCGGATCGACCAGGTCTCCCGGGAGATTCGCTACCCCATGGGCTGAGACCGGTGCCGCGGTCGCGCCAGTCGCGGCCGCAAGCATTCACCGTGACGGGAGTTGACTGTGTCGGAACTGGCCCTGGTGCCTATCGTGTTTCTCACCTCCTGCCTCACAGCCGTGATCGGCATGGGCGGCGGCGTGCTGCTGTTGATGCTGATGCCCGGCCTGGTCCCGACGGCTGCCATCCTGCCCCTGCACGCCCTCACCCAGCTGGCCAGCAATGTGTCCCGGGCGGCCTTCGGTTGGCGCTCTATCGACCTGCGCATCGTGCCGGCTTTCACCGCGGGTGCAGTGGCGGGCGGCTGGGCGGGGGCGGAAATATACCAGGGTCTCGACCTGCGCTGGCTGCCGGCCTGTATCGGGTTGTTTATACTGGTGTTCACCTGGCTGCCCCTGCCCGTGGTACGGGGGGGTGGGAACATCGCGTTGGCGCTGCTGGGCTTTTGCCAGACCGGGCTCGGGATGCTGGCCGGCGCCACAGGCCCCCTGGGGGCGGCGGTGTTGCTGCAGCGCAACAGCCAGCGGGACTGGCTGGTGGTGAACACCGCGGTTTATATGACCCTCAACCACGCCCTGCGGGTAGCGGCGTATTTTGCCCTGGGCTTCAGTTATGCCCCCTGGTGGGCGCTGGTCTGTGGCATGGTGCTGGCGGGTATATGCGGGTCATGGGTGGGAACACGGTTGCGCGGCCTGGTTCCCCAGCGGGATTTTCACAACTGGTTTCGCCTGCTGGTGAGCGCGCTTGCCGTGCGCATGATTTTACTGGCACTGTGACAGCGGATTTTTTAGCGTGAGGATAATGATGGCGGTTCACAATTTTCTTGTACTTGTCCTGGTTTCCCTGCTGCTGGCCGGCTGCGCCGGAAGCGGTGTGCGCGCCGCGGAACCCTCGCCGGCAATGCTTCCGGACGAACGCCCCCTGGCCAGAACCCTGGTGTATGACTGCAACGGGTTC
>JAOUDU010000425.1 GCA_029859085.1 Gammaproteobacteria bacterium
CACCCTGTTCGTGGGCGCGCCGTACCTGGCGGAACAGGGGGACGGCTATTTCAACAGCGTGATCGCTGTCGGCCAGGGCGAGGGCGTCTACCACAAGCAGCACCTGGTTCCCTTTGGTGAATACGTCCCCCTGGAGCGCCAGCTGCGGGGCCTGATCGCGTTCTTCGACCTGCCCATGTCGGCCTTCAGCTCCGGGCCACCCGACCAGCCCCCGCTGCGCGCCGGCGCATACCGGGTGGCGCCCTTCCTGTGCTACGAAGTGGTCTACCCCGAGCTGGTGGCGCGCAGTGCCCGCAACAGCGACCTGCTGCTTACCATCAGTAATGACAGCTGGTTCGGCAAGTCCATCGGCCCGCTGCAGCACCTGCAAATGGCCCAGATGCGCGCGCTGGAGAATGGCCGCTACATGATCCGCGGCACCAATAACGGGGTCTCCGCGATCATTGACCAGCGCGGCCAGATCGTCGCCCGCACTGACCAGTTCGTGGAGGCGACGCTGACCGGGGACGTGGAGGTGATGCTGGGCAACACACCCTTCGGCACCTTCGGGGTAACCCCTGTGATCGCCGGCTGCGGTGTCGCGCTGCTGCTGATGTTCCTGATGTACCTGGGATTCTGGCGCGAGAAGGACTAGCTGGTCCCTACTTGGCAGAGGACTGCAGGATGAACGCCTCCAGTTCCTTGTCTATCCCGAAGACGTGGCGGGTGAGCCACTCGGTCAGGAAGGTGGCGATGATGTCCCGGAAGATATCATCGAGCTCCCCTTCCGCCTCGAGCAACTCCGATATTTCCTTGCGAAACCGGGCATGGGCCTGCATATGCTCGATGCGGCCCGGGAAGTCCAGCTCGCGCATGTAATGCTCTTCCAGCGCAAAGTGATTCTCGGTGTAATCCTTCAGCCTGAAGAAGACCTCCCGGTCCGCAGTCGGCTCCTTGATCAGGTCAAGTATCTCGAACAGGACCTGGTGCTGGGCATCCTGCCATATGAGGGCGCTGGTTTTTCGCATGCCACAAGCTTGGACGCTAAATCGGGATTGCGCCACGATTTCGGCCAAATTTTCCGGGGTGGTTCATTGCTCGCCAGGGTCGGTGCGGGAATGTGTGCTTGTGGTTCATATCCAGCTCCTTACCTTGAGCTTGCGGGGGATATTTGTGAATCGTGCGTTACTCGCCGCCGCGGGCTTGCAGGTGTGCAGGAAGGGGTAGTTCCACAGCTGTGACTCGGCAATGGAACATCGCTGCCCCTGGCGCAACTCCCACGGCAAGTGTTCAGGGCAGAAACCCAGAACAATCGCAGCCAACCCCAAATACTGATAGAATCCGCGCTTCTTTTTGCCGGCGCCGCAACCCTGCCAATCCCTTGTGTGGCAAGGGGTTGCGAGCGCTTGTCACCGTATAACCAAGGACAGAACCTGAAAGCCGTGATGGATCAGAACTATATACCGCAGGAACTGGAGGCCGCCGCCCAGCAGCACTGGCTGGCCAACAAGAGCTTTGCCGTGCAGCGGGACGACAGCCGGGAAAAGTTCTACTGCCTGGCCATGTTTCCCTACCCCAGCGGCAAACTGCACATGGGGCATGTGCGCAACTACACCATTGCCGATGTGATCGCCCGCTACCAGCGCATGCTGGGCAAGAACGTGCTGCAGCCCATGGGCTGGGATGCCTTCGGCCTGCCGGCGGAGAACGCCGCCATCCAGAATAACGTGCCGCCGGCGCAGTGGACCGCGCAGAACATCGACTATATGCGCGCGCAGTTGCAGCAGCTGGGTTTCGCCTACGACTGGGACCGGGAGATCGCCACCTGCAACCCGCAGTACTACCGCTGGGAGCAGTGGTTTTTCACCCGCCTGTTCGAGAAAGGGCTGGCCTACCGGAAAAAGGCCGAGGTCAACTGGTGCGAGACCGACCAGACCGTGCTGGCCAACGAGCAGGTGGTGGATGGCTGCTGCTGGCGCTGCGACAACCCGGTGGAGCGGCGCGAAATCGACCAGTGGTTTATCCGCATCACCGCCTACGCCGAGGAACTGCTCGCGGATATCGACAAGCTGGAGCACTGGCCGGAGCAGGTGCGCACCATGCAGCGCAACTGGATCGGCCGCTCGGAAGGGGTCAACCTGCGCTTTGGCCTCGCCACCAGGCTGGCCAGCGGCGAGGACTCGCTGGAGGTGTACACCACGCGGCCCGACACCCTGATGGGCGCGACCTACGTCGCGGTGGCGCCGCAGCACCCGGTGGCCCGCCAGGCGGCGCAATCCAACCCCGAACTCGCCGCCTTCATCGAGGAGCAGAGCCGGGGCAAGGTGGCGGAAGCCGAGCTGGCCACCATGGAAAAGCTGGGGATGGCCACCGGCATGAACGCCGTCCACCCCCTCACCGGGGCGGAGCTGCCGATCTGGGTGGCCAATTTCGTGCTGATGTCCTACGGCTCCGGCGCGGTGATGTCGGTACCCGGCCACGACGAGCGCGACCATGAGTTCGCGCTCAAGTACGACCTGCCCATCGTCCAGGTCATCGCCAGGGCCGATGGCGATCACCCCTACGAGGCTGCCCGCTGGCAGGAGTGGTATGCGGACAAGGCCGGCATAGTGACAGTCAACTCCGGCGAGTTCGACCGGCTCGACTTCGAGGGCGCCTTCAACGCGATCGCCGACCGCCTCCAGGCCCTGGGCAAGGGCGAGCGGACCACCAATTACCGCCTGCGCGACTGGGGCGTGTCGCGCCAGCGCTACTGGGGCGCGCCCATTCCGATCATCAACTGCGGCAAATGCGGCACCCTGCCCGTGCCGGCGCGGGATTTACCGGTCATCCTTCCCACCGAGGTGGCCTTCGAGGGCGTGGGCTCCCCGATCAAGAAGATGCCCGCGTTTTACGAGACCACCTGTCCCGGCTGCGGCGGCGCTGCCACCCGGGAAACCGATACCTTCGACACGTTCATGGAGTCATCCTGGTACTACGCCCGCTACGCCTGCGCCCGCAATGACGGTGCGATGCTGGATGCCGAGGCGGATTACTGGGCGCCGGTGGACCAGTACGTGGGCGGGATCGAGCACGCCATCCTGCACCTGCTCTACGCCCGCTTTTTCCACAAGCTGATGCGCGACGAGGGCCTGGTCCATTCCGACGAGCCCTTTACCCGCCTGCTGACCCAGGGCATGGTGCTCAAGGACGGCAGCAAGATGTCCAAGTCCAAGGGCAACACCGTTGACCCCCAGTCACTGATCGACAGCTACGGCGCCGACACCGTGCGCCTGTTCAGCATGTTCGCGGCGCCGCCGGAACAGTCGCTGGAGTGGTCCGATTCGGGCGTGGAGGGCGCCAACCGCTTCCTCAAGCGCCTGTGGAAACTGGTCGCCCGGCAGCTGGAAACCCCCGCGCCGGCGCTGGATACCGCGACGCTGGATGAGGGGCAAAAAGCCCTGCGCCGCAAGACCCATGAGACCATCGCCAAGGTCAGCGACGACTTCGGCCGGCGCCAGACTTTCAACACCGCCATCGCCGCCGTGATGGAGCTGTGCAACGAAGTGGGCAAGCTCGACGAGAGCAGGCCACAGGATCGCGCGCTGGCGGACGAGGCCCTGCGCGCGGTTGTGCTGATGCTGTG
>JAOUDU010000426.1 GCA_029859085.1 Gammaproteobacteria bacterium
ATTTGGTGCCATTTATACCCGGCGATTGAAGCGCAAACACAGGGGCTACGGCGATACCTTCTTCATTGATGAAGTCTTTGCGAGTATCAACGGCAAGCAGCATTACCTGTGGCGAGCTGTTGATCAGGATGGCGAGGTGGTGGATATGTATTTACAAGCCCGTGGTGATGGCGCAGCTGCGAAGCGTTTCTTCAGGCGGTTACTACGCAGCCATGGGGGTGAGCCCAGAAGGATCGTAACCGATAAGTTACGCAGGTATCCCGTAGCTCATCGCGGTGCAATGACTGAGGCCATCCACGTAACGGATCGGTATGCGAATAATCGAGTGGAGCAATCCCATGAAGCAACGAGGGTCCGGGAGCGAGGAATGCGCAAATTCAAATCAATACGACAGGCCCAGCGATTTCTGGGTACCCATGCTGCTGTCTCCAATCTCTTTAACCTTGGTCGCCATCTGGTGGGAGCACAGCATTATCGTGGTCTCAGGGTCAGTGCGTTTAGCGAGTGGAGCAGGGCAGTGGCTTAAGATCGGGTAGCAGATTTCTGCGTTCGGGAGACATTAACTTGCCAATACCCCTGGCGCTCCAGGCAACGGCCCACACGTTGGCTAATCAGCTGAACCAGATTCTCCAATTCGCTTATGTCCGGCGCCCTGACGCGCTTAAACCGTGGTGGCCAGTTGTCGCGAGCGAAAGCGGCAATAGCTAACCTTCTGATATCATTGATGAAATAAAAATTCGCCAGGCACAGGTTTTTGGTAGGGACAACTGGCGCAGCCTCCAGCTTGTTTGCAAAACCCATAAGGGCTAGGATGGTCGCCGGAAAATTAATCAACAGTGATGCTTATAATAGTAAAATGACTGACCTCAAACTTTCAGCGGGCGCCGAGTGGCGTCGCTATGGCATGCTGCCCTTCGCCGCCGGGCTGGGATACGCCACAAGCGTCATCCATATCTACGGCCTGGGGCCCTATATCGAGCCCATTCAGGATGCTTTTGGCTGGTCTCGAGCTCAGGCCACGAGCGGGTTGACCATTGCTACCATCATCAATGCCGTGTTCTGTATTGTTATCGGCATGCTGGTGGACCGTGTCGGCCCACGACTGCTCGGCCTTGCGGGCGTCTTGTTGACTACCGGCGCTTTCGCACTGTTGGGCAGTGCAACCGGCGATCAGGGCAACTGGCTTCTGCTTTGGGGCATGATGGCCTTCGCCACCCTGCCGGTGCAGGCGACGATCTGGACCAGTGCGGTCGCCAGCCGCTTTGATAACTCCCGAGGGATGGCGCTGGCCGTCACCCTGAGCGGCGCCTCCCTCGCAGCAACGGTATTCCCGCTGTTGGCAACCTGGCTGATAGATACCTACGGCTGGCGCGACGCGTTTGTGGCGGAAGGCGGGATCTGGGCAATCATCACATTCCCCATGCTGTTCTTCTTTTTTCGTGGCGCGAAAGACGTCAGGAAATCTTCCCAGAGACAACACGCCGAAGCCCCGATAGCCCTGCCTGGAGTTGGAGTTGCTGAAGGCCTGCGCTCGCTGCAGTTTATGCGGCTGTTCATTGCCAGCCTGCTGTTCACGTTCACCATCATCGCACTGGTCGTACATTTCGTGCCAATTCTCACCAGTGCCGGTACTGAGCGCCTCGCCGCGGCCGGCGTTGCATCGCTGATAGGCATTGCCTCTGTGGTGGGACGACTGGGCACGGGCTATCTGCTCGATCACTTTCGCGCGTCGCACGTCGGGGCAATTATTTTCCTGTTGCCTATACTCGGCTGCGTGCTGATCATGCTGGCGCCTGGCAACTCGCTGGCGCAGGCGTCCGCCGCGATTGTCATCGGGCTGACGCTGGGCTCGGAGATTGACGTCATCGTTTACCTGACGACCAAACACTTCGGCTTGAAGAACTTCGGCACGATCTATGGCGGTTTACTCACAGCCCTTTCGTTAGGTACCGCCTTCGGCCCGCTGACTGCCGCCGCAGTTCATGATTATGCCGGCAGCTACACTCCCTTCCTGATGGTAACTGTACTCTGCATGGCAGGCAGCAGCGTGCTACTAGCGAGCCTCCCGCAACCGCGCTTCAGCAATTTGAACGATCCGGGTATGGCCTAGCGTGGTTAAGCACGGCTTGTTGATTTGCGTTTAAAACTGACCCGGGATTTGCATTGAAAACTGTATCATCATCGCGATGCCAACTGACTGATAGTCCGAGTTTTTTCGAGGTGCCCGTGGATCAGTTTGTAATGCAAATATATGAGTGAATGGGATCAATATTCAATGCAATTCAACGAGCACTACCGCGATCTCAGGGATACTGCGTTCGGTGAGTGGAGTAGAGTGGCGGCCGGAGCCCCGAGGCTCAATTGTTCGAGTCTCGAAAAGTTAAGTTGCCAGAACCGTTGGTGGCTGGCGACCTTCTATCAATCAGTCTTTACCTTGGCAGGCCTCGGAATCGTCCACTCGCCACTCATGATCTCCGGCTCCGGAAGGTAGTAGCGTGCGACCACGTCGAACGGCCCGGCAGGAACCTCCAGGCAGTTCGCGTCGCCTTCCTCGCACTTCACCTTGAAGCGGAAGGTGTAGGTGCCGTCCTCATTCCTGACGGCGGTCGTGTTGTTGATGTGGTAGCGGTCGTCGTCGTTGGGGTGCAAACGACCGGTGGTGGAGTCGTAAACGGTTACCGACCAGAAGGCGTTGACCGGAGGCGCCTCCGTCACCTGCACGTATTCGCCCTTCGAGCCTTCGAGGGTCTCACCGGACTCATCGGTAAACGTCGCCTCGTAGGCGCTGTGAGAGGTTGCTGGTCCGCCCCAGCCCTCCTTGGTGCCGGCAGAGTGGTAGAGATAGGGGACATCCTTGCCGGGTTCCTGGCCTGGCCCAACGATCATCTTGGAAAACGGCACGACCCCCGCCAACTCATCCATGCGCCTGTGGGCTTCCTGCGCCACCTGTTCGTCAAAACCACTCAGGAGATCGACCGAGGGCATCTCGCGGATGGTCGGCCCTTCAATCGTGATTCCGTCGAAAACGGCTTGTGCACCCGCCATGTCGGCAGCGTCATTCTGATCCTTCACTTCAATCCGCGTGACGACCGCGGACAGGAGCGACGGCACTTCAACCGCCTCACCCGCGATGGTCTCGGGTTTCTCGCCATGGTAGAGCGTATAGCTACCGTCCGGACCGATGATGTTGCGGTAATTCGCATTCCGGTCATCCTGTAGCTGAAACGAGCTGAATCGCTCCTGCGAAGGCGAATCCGAGCGCAGCACCACCGGCCCATCCCCGAGGTAGACAAACGCCGTCTTATAGAGGGTGTCGTTGTTGCTCCGGACGATCTTGTCCTCACCGGCCTTGAGCAGGTCTCGTGACGCCTGGCCCCATTTATTCAGCTTTCCGGGATCTCCTCCCGTGAGCCGCATGGCGTAGTCAAAAGTCTCCTGGTAGGGAAACTTTTGAATGTAGTCCTCTACCTGTTTCTCGAAGTCATCCTTCGCGGTGGACTGTTCGGGGGAACAGGCGGCGATCATGATACCGCACGTCGTCATCACGAGGGCTCCATAGAGACTCTTCATTGTCAGCATCTTCATCCTCCAAATTCGCATTTC
>JAOUDU010000427.1 GCA_029859085.1 Gammaproteobacteria bacterium
TGTGGGTGACCTCGGGGTGAAACTGGATGCCGTAAAAAGGCTCGGTGCGATGGGCCATGCCGGCAATGGGGCAGCTGTCGGTGCTGGCGATCAGCTCGAAATCCGGGGGCAGCTCCACCACCTTGTCGCCGTGGCTCATCCACACATCCAGCAGCGAGTTGCCCTGGTCGTCGTAGTGGTCGCGAATATCGTGCAGCAGGCCGCCGTCGGCCGCCAGCCTGATCTGGGCGTAGCCGAACTCGCTGACACTGGAACAGGCTACCTTGCCGCCGAACTGCTCCGCCATGGTCTGCATGCCATAGCAGATGCCGAGCACCGGCACCCCCAGTTCAAACACGCAGGCCGGGGCCCTGGGTGAGGCATCCGCCGCCACCGATTCCGGGCCGCCCGAGAGGATCACGCCGCGGGGGTCGAAATCGCGGATTTCAGCCTCGGTCATATCAAAGGCGCGGATTTCGCTGTACACACCGACTTCCCGCACGCGGCGGGCAATCAGCTGGGTGTACTGGGAGCCGAAATCGAGAATCAGGATTTTCTGGGCGTGGATATCTGCGCTCATGGCTGTTCCTTCAATTGCATAAAAAAGGCGCCCGCGCGCAGACGCCGGCAGCCGTTTGAGGCGTTTTCAGCAGGATGCTAGCGCACCGGGTAATTGGGCGCTTCCTTGGTGATGGACACATCGTGGACATGGCTCTCGGACATCCCGGCGGCGGTGACCCGCACGAATTCCGGCAGGGTGCGCATGGCCTCCATGTCGGCGCTGCCGGTATAGCCCATCGCAGAGCGCACGCCGCCCATCAGCTGGTGGATGATGGCCGATACGGGCCCCTTGTAGGGCACCCTGCCCTCGATCCCCTCGGGGACCAGTTTTTCAGCGCCCTTGCTGGCGTCCTGGAAGTAGCGGTCCGAGGAGCCCTGGGTGCTGGACATTGCCCCAAGGGATCCCATGCCGCGGTAGGCCTTGTAGGTACGGCCCTGGTACAGCTCCACCTCGCCCGGCGCCTCCTCGGTGCCGGCGAACATGCTGCCCATCATCACCGCGTGCGCGCCGGCCACCAGGGCCTTGGCGATATCACCGGAAAAGCGGATACCGCCGTCGGCGATCACCGGGATGTCCGTACCCTTGAGCGCGGCGGTGACATTGGCGATGGCGGTAATCTGGGGCACCCCGGTGCCGGTCACTATGCGGGTGGTGCAGATGGAGCCGGGGCCTATGCCCACCTTGACGCCGTCGACCCCGGCCTCGGCCAGCGCGATCGCCGCATCGCCGGTCGCGATATTGCCGCCGATGACCTGTATCGACGGGTAGGTCGCCTTGATCATCTTTACCCGCTGGATCACATTGCGCGAGTGGCCGTGGGCGGTATCGACCACCAGCACGTCCACGCCGGCGCGCACCAGGGCCTCGACCCGGTCATCGGTGTCGGGGCTGGTGCCCACCGAGGCCCCGACCCGCAACTGGCCGTAGGAATCCTTGCACGCCAGCGGGAAACTCTCGGCCTTGTCGAAGTCCTTCACGGTAATCATCCCGCACAGGTCGAAGCTGTCGTTGACCACCAGGATTTTCTCGATGCGATGCTGGTGCAGCAGGCGCTGCACCTCCACCAGGCTGGCGCCCTCCTTCACCGTGACCAGCTTGTCGCGCGGGGTCATGATGGCGGAGACCAGTTTGTCGGGGTCGGATTCGAAACGCACATCGCGCCGGGTCACGATGCCCACCAGGTCCTTGCCACTGAGAACCGGGACCCCGGAGATGCCGTGGGCGCTGGTCAGCTCCCGCAGCTCGGCTATGGTGGCGGACTGCTGGATGGTAATGGGGTCCTTGACCACGCCGCTTTCGAATTTCTTGACCTTGCGCACCTGCTCGGCCTGCTCGGCAACGGTCATGCTCTTGTGGATGATGCCGATGCCGCCCTCCTGGGCCATGGCGATCGCCAGGCGATACTCGGTCACCGTATCCATCGCCGCCGAAACCAGCGGGATATTCAGCTCGATACCCCGGGTGAGCCAGGTCTTGAGCGAGACCTGCGTCGCGACCACCTCGGAATAGCCGGGCAGCAGCAGGACATCGTCAAAAGTAAGGGCTTCTTCGGCGATACGCAGCATTGGGTGTTTCTCCGGCTGGCGACATTGAGTTAAACGTGCAATTATAAATCCCCGGCTTGGCCCAGGTAAACAAAAGTTCCCGGAATCAATTTTGCCCAACCCCTTCAACACCCAGGACCCGCCCACCAGCCTCACCGTGAGCCAGCTCAATCGCCAGGCGCGAATGCTGCTGGAGAGCCATTTTGACTTTGTCTGGGTGGAGGGCGAGGTCAGCAACTTCACTGTCCCCTCCTCCGGCCACTGGTACTTTTCGCTCAAGGACAGCGGCGCCCAGGTGCGCTGCGCGATGTTTCGCAATCGCAACCAGCGCCTGCGGTTCACACCCGCCAATGGCGACCATATCCGCCTGCGCTGCCGGGTCTCTCTGTACGAGGGGCGGGGCGAGTTCCAGCTCATCGTGGAACACCTGGAACAGGCGGGGGCCGGGGCGCTGCAGGCGGCTTTCGAAAAACTGAAGTCGAAGTTGCTGGCCGAGGGCCTGTTCGACCCCGGGCGCAAGCAACCGCTCCCCACCAGCGTTTCCGAACTGGGGGTCATCACCTCCCCCACCGGCGCGGCCATCCACGATATCCTGACGGTGCTGCGCCGGCGCTGCCCCGGGATCGCTGTCTCCCTGTTCCCGGTCGCGGTCCAGGGCGAGGGCGCTGCGCGGGAGATCGCGGCCGCCATAGAGCGCGCCAACCGCTGGCAGCGCGAGGGCAAGATACACCTCGACGCGCTGGTGGTGGGCCGCGGCGGCGGCTCACTGGAGGACCTGTGGGCCTTCAACGAGGAGATCGTCGCCAGGGCCATCGCGGCCAGCGAACTGCCGATCGTCGCGGCGGTGGGTCACGAGGTGGATTTCACCATCGCCGACATGGTGGCCGACCACCGGGCTCCCACCCCCTCGGCCGCGGCGGAACTGCTCAGCCCCGACCAGCGCGAGTGGCAGCAGCGGCTGGGGGTGATTGAAGCCAGCCTGGTGCGCCTGATACGCCGCCGGCTGGGTGACGCGGCTCTCCAGCTGGGCCATCTGCAGCGGCGCCTGAAACACCCCGGCGCCCAGTTGCGGGAGCAATCACAGCGCCTGGACGAGCTGGAGCAGCGCCTGGTGCTCGCCCAGAAAAACCTGATGCGGCGGCGTCGGGCCGAACTGGACCTCCTGGAAAGCCGCCTGCAGGCCCGCTCTCCGCTGCCCCGGGTGCGCCAGCTGCTGCTCGATATCGCCCGCCTGCAGCAGCGGCTGGAAGGGGCCATGCAACAGCAGGTGCAGCGGTCCCGCGACCGCCTCGGCCACCTCGCCCGGATGCTGGATTCCCTCAGCCCCCTGGGCACCCTGCAGCGCGGCTACGCGATCCTCACGGACCAGGCAGGCCAGGTCGTGAGTGACCCGGCGCAGGTGACGCTGGGGGATGAGCTCAGGGGAAGGCTGGCCAAAGGTGCGCTGCGGCTGAAAGTCACCGGGCTGGAGTGAGCGGCGCCCGCAATACCCGGGGATCTGGTCGAATGAAT
>JAOUDU010000428.1 GCA_029859085.1 Gammaproteobacteria bacterium
TCTGTTCCTGGTGGGGGCCGCAAACCGGGACGATCGTCGCTTCCCGGACCCGGATCGTTTCGACATTCATCGGGACAGGGCGCCGCACCTGACCTTTGGCAGCGGCATACACACCTGCCCCGGGAATGTGCTGGCCCGCCTGGAGGGTCGCGTAGTGCTGGAGGAGTTTCTCAAGCGTTTTCCGCAGTGGGAAGTTGACATGGACAAGGCGGAGTTGTCACCGACCTCCACTGTGCGCGGTTGGGAGACGCTGCCCGTTTACCTGGGATCCCTGCCCGCACGGGCTGCGGCAAAAACAGCGTCCGCAGGGGCCGTCCCTGCCGCCGTATCGTCGGTGGAGGGTGAATGGACGGTTACCATCAAGGGGCCCACGGGTCCCCAGGCCACCACCCTGGTGCTGGAGCGCATCGACGGCAGGTTGACCGGCACCCAGAGCGGCGAGGGCACGACCACGCCGATCAACGAGGCCAGGTTTGAAGGCGGCAGGATCTTCTGGGCGAACCAGATAACAAAACCGATGAAACTGAAACTGGAATTCTCCGGCACGGTTGATGGCGCGAGTATGAGCGGCAAGGTCAAGACCGGCTTTATGGGGTCTTTCCCGTTCACAGCGGTCAAGGTGTAGCGGTTTTCTTTCTCATGGGCTTGCGGGTCTGCGTCCCTGCCTGACCGCCTCCTCGATCAGCCCGATCAGCCAGGTAATGGTGCCGGTGGCGCGATCGTTATCGAAACCCCAGGCCGTGATCAGCCGCTCGTAGGGGGGCTGGTTCCATAAAATATCGAGTGCGGCGGCCGCCGCTTCCCGGTCCCGGTCGAGCCAGCCCGGGGTGGCCCGCGCGACGGCATTCAAGAGTGCTTCCCGCCGATGCCTGTCCATTGAGGCGAAGCTGGGATCATCAACGGTCGCGGGCGCGACGGTGAAGGTCGACAGGTAATCGAACATGCGGGCAGTCACGCCGGCGAACTGGTCGATCTCCAGGTTTTCCAGGTCGACCCCGGACTCTTCCAGCAGGCGCTGCAGGACCGCATCGCGCAACTTGCGCTCGGTGGGAAAATACCGGTGTACGGTGCGCGCACTGATACCCGCGCGCTGGCCCACGGCATCGGCGGTCAGGTTGGTCCAGTCCCAGGCCGTGTAGCTGTGTACCAGGCCCGCGCCGGCGGCGATAATACTCTCCCGGGTTTCGGCGGTGCGCTGCTGGCGCAACGGGCTGTTATAGGATCGCTTGGTGCGTGTCCCGGAAGCCTTCTTGCTCTCGGCTGTGGATGCTTTCCTGTTCATTTGGCCTGGTTTTCCGCTTGCAGTTATCGGAATGATAACAGACCGGCAGGGCATCCCGTCACCGGGCGCGAAACAGGCCTATGCGGCTGGCAGGCCAGGCCTCGCCAGCCCTTGCAGCTTATAGACAACATTGTTGAATGACACTGCACGGGGCTGTATAGTTTCTACTGTCCAGGCCCTGCACTGCAGGACCGCTGTCTATCTTTCCCGAGGTAAGTAAAATGTCCGAGGCTTTTATCATCGACGCCGTCCGCACCCCCCGCGGTATTGGCAAGCCGGGCAAGGGTGCCCTGGTGAATATTCACCCGCAGCACCTTGCGGCGACGGTCCTGAGCGCGTTACAGGTGCGCAATAACGTCAACACCGCCGACATCGACGACGTGATCTGGGGCACAAGCGCCCAGAAAGGCCGGCAGGGCGGCGATATGGGCCGTATGGCCGCACTCGACGCGGGCTTCGACATCCGCGCCAGCGGAGTCACCCTGGACCGTTTCTGCGGCAGCGGCATTACCGCCACCAGCCTGGCCGCCGGGCAGCTGATGTCGGGCCTGGAAGACCTGATCATTGCCGGCGGCACTGAGATGATGTCCCTGATAACGACGGTGGGCATGCAGGAGATGCAGGCCGGCCTGGAGCGGCTCGGCATGGGCACCGGGAACGCGAGGCTGCAGAAAAGCCATCCGCAGTCACACCAGGGCGTGTGCGCCGATGCAATTGCGACGATGGAGGGCATCAGCCGCGAGGCCCTCGACGCGATCGCCCTCGCAAGCCAGCAACGGGCGGCCCACGCGATCAGCGAGGGCTATTTTGACAACTCCATCGTTCCGGTCGTCGATGAGGCGGGGAACCTGGTACTGGCGAAAGACGAGTACCCCCGCCCGCAAACCACTGCGGCTGACCTGGCGGCACTTGAACCGAGTTTCGCAAAAATTGCCGATATGCCGGCAGGCAAGGATGGCGTCACCTTCCGCCAGCTGATCAACCAGCGCTATCCCGAGCTGGCGATCAGGCACTTTCACCATGCGGGCAATTCGTCCGGTGTTGTCGATGGCGCCGCGGCATTGCTGATGGCATCCGAGCGTTACGCGCGCGATCACGGCCTCAAACCCCGGGCGAGGGTGGTCGCCACCGCAAACATGGGGGACGACCCCACCCTGATGCTGAACGGCCCGGTACCGGCCGCCCGCAAGGTGCTGGCAAGAGCGGGGCTTTCAGTCGATGACATCGACCTGTGGGAGGTCAACGAAGCCTTCGCCGTAGTGGTCGAGAAATTCATCCGGGACCTGAAAATCGACCGGGAGAAGATCAATGTGAACGGCGGCGCCATCGCGCTGGGTCATCCCATTGGAGCTACGGGTGCAGTCCTGATCGGCACCGTGCTGGATGAACTGGAGCGCAGGGATCTAAGGCGCGGGCTCGTTACCATGTGCGCCGCGGGTGGCATGGCGCCGGCCATTATCATCGAGCGGGTCTGAGTTTCCCGGGCAACCGCGGGCATAAACACTACTTTTGGGGATAGGGAAATGAGCGAAACACCAGCACCCGAGTTGCCTTGGCCCGTCGAGGATTTTTCGGTCTACGGTCCGGTCGAGGAACAGAAGTTGGGCCGGGTGCAGCACTATGTGGGCCGGGTCATGCAGCGCAACTGGACCTCGATTCCACATGTCACCCACCACGATGATGCTGATATCACCGAATTCGGGCAGCGCCGCAAGGCGTGGAACAGCGCGCACCCCGACCGGAAAATCACGCTGTTGCCGGCCCTGGTCAAGGCCTCGGTGGCAGCGCTGCAGAGTTACCCGCAGTTCAACAGTTCGCTCAGCGCTGACGGCGCGACCCTGTTCCGGAAGCAGTACTTCAATATCGGTTTCGCGGTCGATGTGCCGGGCGGCCTCCTGGTCCCCGTATTGCGCGATTGCGACAAAAAGGGAATTGGTGAGATTGCCGCGGAAATAGCCGCGATTTCCGCAAAGGCCCGGGACAAGGGCCTGGCCATGACCGAGATGTCGGGCGGTTGCTTCAGCCTGTCATCCCTGGGGCATATAGGCGGTACCGGGTTCACGCCGATCATCAACGCCCCCGAGGTTGCAATTTTGGGCATAACCCGTACCCGCGGCCAGTTCATCCCGGGTGCGGATGGCAAGCCGGAACTGCGACAGTTTTTGCCCCTGTCCCTGAGTTATGACCACCGCGTTATCAACGGCGCGGATGCGGCGCGTTTCGTGTCAGCGATTGCCCAGGGGCTCGAGGCCTGTGATTTTGAATCGTAAGTAGATTCCCGGGGTATCCCCGGGAGCAGGTTGGGGGGAACTG
>JAOUDU010000429.1 GCA_029859085.1 Gammaproteobacteria bacterium
CGGCAACGCCATTGACCAGGAGTACGCCGATCAGCGCCTGCGCAATGAACCGCTTGTAGAGATTACACAGGTCAAGGGTACATCGGACACTCACCCACTGCTGTCAAAAAACGATGAGTGGGCCAATTTCGAAATATTCCCCATGCGCACCTCTACCAGGATACCCAGCGAGCCTCGCGGCAGCTATGTGCGCAACGCCTGGCAACGCGGCTTATCCATGCAAGAGCTTGGTGCAGGAAACCCGTATAAATTCGGCGTGATCGGTTCCAGCGATACCCATACCGGCGCATCGCCACTGGAGGAGGACAACTACTTCGGCAAGATCGGCGCATTCGACAACACCCCGGAAAAGCGCGGTTCGATACCCGCCAGCTTTCTCTACGGCACCCTGGTCAAACTCGCCGCATCCGAAATGGTCGAGGAGGTAGACGGAAAAAAATACCTGGATTTCTCGGGCTACAAGTACTGGGGCGCTTCGGGCATCGCCGGCGTATGGGCTGAAGAAAATACCCGTGAGGCCATTTATGCCGCGCTGCGCCGCAAGGAAACCTTTGCCACCAGCGGCACACGCATCAAAGTGCGGTTTTTCGCCGGTTACGATCTCGCCGATGCAGAGTTGAACAGCCCTGGCCTGGTCAGCACTGCTTACCAGAGCGGGGTCACCATGGGAGGCACCCTGCAAGCAAGCGGCGATCGCCAGCCCACGTTTTTGACCTGGGCCGTGGCCGATCCAAATACAGCCAAATTGCAACGCGTACAAATCATCAAGGGATGGTTGGAAAACGGTGAGAACCAGGAGCAGGTATACGACGTGGCCTGCTCCGATGGCCTGGGCGTGGATCCAAAGACCCATCGCTGCCCGGATAACGGCGCGCGGGTAAACCTGGAAGATTGCTCCACCAGCGCCGATGTTGGTTCCACCGAGCTGAAAACCCTATGGCAGGACCCCGATTTCACGCCGGGAAAGGACGCGTTCTATTACGTGCGCGTACTTGAAAATCCCGTCTGTCGCTGGAGCACCTGGGACGCTATACGCTCGGGGGAAACACCGCGCTCAGACCTGCAGGCCACGATCCAGGAACGCGCGTGGTCGTCACCCATCTGGTATAGCACTTCAGGCAAAACCAGCAACTTTGTAGACTGAGATTACTATCACCATGACCCAACAGCATGAATCGGTTGATGTACTTATCATCGGGGCCGGCCTCGCAGGTATCGGTGGCGCGTGCCAGCTGAGCCGCAAGTGCCCTGACCACAGTTTCATGATCCTGGAATCACGCGAGACCAGTGGCGGCACCTGGGACCTGTTCCGCTACCCCGGGTTTCGATCAGACAGCGACATGTACACCTACAGCTATGGCTTCAAACCCTGGAAAGACAAATCTACCATCGCTGACGGCCACAAAATCCTCAGCTATATTCGTGAAGCGGCGGCGGAGTACGATGTTGAGCAGCACATTCGTTACCAGCACAAGGTAGTAGCCGCCGACTGGTCATCAGCAGAAAAGCGCTGGCTGGTTACCGCTGAGCGAGGCGATACCGGAGAGCAAGTAACGATCAGCTGCAAATTCATGTTCAATTGTTGTGGCTACTACGACTACGAACAAGGCTATACCCCTGAGTTCGCCGGGATCGATGAGTTTGAGGGAAGGGTCTTTCACGCCCAGCACTGGCCCGAAGACCTGGACTACAGAGGCAAGCGCGTCGTGGTGGTCGGCAGCGGCGCCACCGCGGTGACACTGGTGCCGGCGATGGCCAGGGACACGGGGAGCCTGGTGATGTTGCAGCGTACGCCAACCTATATCGCCAATGTACCTGCTGAAGATCCCATGGCCATAAAGCTGCGCAAGTGTCTGCCGGACAGCTTGACGTTCCGCCTGACCCGCTGGAAGAAGGTGTTTTTCCAGATATATATCTATGATCTGTCGCGCCGAAAGCCGGAACAACTCAAGAAATTCCTGCTTGGGCAGGTGAAAAAAGCACTGGGGCCGGACTATGACGTCGCCACCCACTTCACACCGCCCTACAACCCCTGGGACCAGCGTCTGTGCGCGGTTCCCGATGGCGATATGTTTGACGTTATTCGCGACGGGGACGCCGAGGTGGTAACGGATCATATCGACCGGTTCAACGGCAGCGGTATCCTACTGAAATCCGGCAAACAGCTTGATGCCGACATAGTGGTACTGGCCACGGGTTTGAACCTGAAATTTGCCGGCGGCATCAAACACAGCTTTGATGGTAAAGCGCTCGATATCAGCGACCACTATATATACCGGGGAATGATGTTCTCCGGCGTACCCAACATGGCATTTACAGTGGGCTATACCAACTCTTCCTGGACCCTGAAAACCGACCTGACGGGCAACTATGTATGCCGCTTACTCAAGAAAATGGCCCGTGGCGACCATTCGTGTGTCACCCCCCAGGTAAAGGGTGAACTTGGCGAGGTGCCCATGCTCGACTTCGATGCGGGTTATGTACTGCGAGCCCGGTCAATGATGCCAAAGAACGGTGACCGCCTACCCTGGAAGAACTACCAGAATTACATCAGGGATTTCATCGGACTGCGTCTTGGCCGCCTGAATGATCCCGAACTGGAGTTCAACTGACCGTGCGCACGCTCAGTTCCACATTGAAGTCCATACATCGCGATGCCATCTAGTCCGGCCACCAGGGTATCAGCATGCTGAGCTTGCCCTGGGTCCTCCTTTGCCTGCTGCTCGCGTTCCACGCCTACCGCGAATACTGGTACAGGCGCGACCTGCCCCAGATCCATACAGGGGAGTTCTCCGGCGAACTCATGAAAACCGGTGAAACCTACATCGCTCGGACGCGCGCGCGACAGTTCCCTGGACAGGCTGAGCATGCTTGCCAGTGCTGAACGCGGGCAGGACATTAATGAAAGTCTTTCAATCATGCAGACCGAAGGCACCAACCACTTTATCAGCCTCGAACAACCGGATACGATTCGGGCGATCCACCGTGGAGTCTAAGCC
Organism: Gammaproteobacteria bacterium; assembly: GCA_029859085.1. Taxonomy (GTDB): domain Bacteria; phylum Pseudomonadota; class Gammaproteobacteria; order Pseudomonadales; family Halieaceae; genus JARRPM01. The sequence goes on from JAOUDU010000429.1 coordinate 3,000, forward strand.
ATGAAAAAGATACTGATAATGGTTCTCGGCCTGCTTGTTCTCGTGGCCGCTGGTCGCGCGCTACTGAACGTGCCGGCTGTACAGGACAGGCTGGTTGAACGCGGTACGAAGGCCATCGCCAAGCGAGGCGCGGTCCCGTTTCCGAAATCGGAAAGCCTGAGGGTGTATGTCTGTGGCAGCGCCTCGCCGCTGGGTATGGGGCAGGCGCAGGCCTGTATCGCCGTCATAACACCGGAGCATTTCTACCTGATCGACTCCGGCGCAGGTTCTAGCGACAATATCAGCCGCCTGGGCCTGCCGATGAGTCGCCTGCAGGGCTTGCTGCTAACGCATTTTCACTCGGATCACATCGCGGAAATCTATGAGGTGAATCTCAGCTCCTGGGTACAGGGCCGACCACAACCTTTGACGATTTATGGCCCGGAGGGCGTGGATGAGGTGGTAGACGGCGTGAATACCAGCTACCGGCAGGATCGCATCTACCGCACCGGCCACCATGGCGAAGAATTGCTTCCGCCGGCTCTCGGGGTATTGCAGCATGAAACCATCGCGTCGGGCGTTATTCTAGAGGACGGCGACCTCAAAATTTCAG
>JAOUDU010000430.1 GCA_029859085.1 Gammaproteobacteria bacterium
CTCTTGCATTTGCCAAATTGCCGATCTTTTGTGGTCGTTTCCAGACCGCAACCCACAGGAACCTATACCAATCTGTTATTCAGTGGCGTCACTGCTGTAGATCTATGAAAAAACGGGTTCTGCTACCGCGCGCCTGCTACCGCGCGCCTGCTACCGCGCGCCCTTCCCCGCGAAAAGGGGCAACGCGCCCGGCGAGGCTCGGGTGGGTGGCACCAGGAGCGGCTGGGTAGGTAGTTCCTGTTCTTTCTGGCGCAGGTGATCCAGAATCCGATCAATGGTCTCCTGGTCCTCAATGCAGGCAATCACCCTGACAGCACCCCCGCAACGGCCACAAACCTCTATGTCAATATTGAAGACGCGCTTGAGCCTTTGCGCCCAGGTCATAGCTGCATGACTCTCTGCTGGTGTCCTTGGCTCTGCATTTGCAGCCTTCTTCAGTTCCTTGCCACGCCCAGCTGGAGTGACCCACCCGCGCCATCGGTGGTTGGGGGCCAGGACGCCGTGGTAGCGGGTGAGATTGACCCTGGGTTTTGGCACCAATGCCGCCAATCGGGCGATGAAATCCACCGGATCGAAGGCCACCTGGGTACCCGATAAAGCGGGGCAGGCTCTCGTTCCGTCCCGGTAGGGGGTCTTCAGGGTGTATACCACCTTACCCGTGGAACTGAGTGATAGACGAGGAACAGCGACGGCGGGACGGGCGATGTAGCGGCAGAGCCGTTCCCGTTTATTTCGTTCATGTCTCTCACAGCTCACACCGGCGTGGAGAGAGAACCCATTGGCCTTAGCCACCCGCTCCAATCCGGGATCGGGTCGGTCCAGTGGCCGGATGGTGCGGATCATAAAGGCCTTTCGCCCCTGCTGCGGGCCGACGGCGATCCGGTAGGAGACGGAACTGCCCAGGATCTGGGGCAGGGCCCACCCCTCTTTATGGGTGTGGCATCGGTGTCTTCGGCAGGGTCGAGATCCAGCCAGGCGCTCTCCGTGTCCTGTTCCAGTAAGCCTTGTCGTACCCAAAGCACTCGCTGCGCTCGCGGGGCAGGCTCTTCCAGGCAACGACCTACACGCTGACTGATCAACTGAACCAGATCCTCCAGCTCGTCTTTATTAGGTGCCTTGACGCGTTGAAATCGTGGTTTTTCGCGATACGCATAGACGCCATCCAGGAACAGGATGTGAAAGTGGACAAGGTGAATTGATGCGCAGCATCAAGAGAAGGTGCCCTGGGGTATATTCAAGTTGAGCGCGGATCCGAAGCGCTGGATCAGTGTGACCGCGCCGGTGGCGCTATCTCTGAGTCGATATCCAGCCTTGTGGATCAGATGGGTCGAAATAGCGCGGTAAATGACACCCAGCACCTTTCCCATCGCTTGGGGGTGGGCGGCAAACAGGTACCGTAAAGGAAACGGAGAGCCGGCCCCGCGAGCGAAGCGAGTGTTTTGGGTCAAACTGATGACCCACTGACGAAGCGGTACATCGGGGAACACCTCTTCGGCCAGCAAGGCAGCAGTCTCGGCCATCCTGCGGGCACCACAGCTGGGACTGGGCGTCCCCGACAGAACCCGCGTTTCTTACAAGAAAACGCCACCAGGCGCTCAAAGTGGCATTTGTCGCAGCGCACCCGCAGGAAACCGTATTCCAGACGGCCGCACTTGAGATAGGCCTCGAATTCCCTGTGGACATGGTCGGGCAGTGATTTGCCCTGCTGGGCGAGTTGACCAATGAGAGCAGGGTAGTGCGCTTCGACTAGCTGGTAGAGAAGTCTCTGCTCGGGCTGATGCCGTTCGTAGACAGTTTTGCCAAGGCCATGCCCATAAACAGGGGCAGGATCTCCCTGCCTTGTGCCAACATGGTGAATCCGCCCTGGATGCCAGAAAGATCGAACGAACCAGCTTGTAACGGATGGCGGGACAATGCCACGTCCAAAGAAGCCGCCGAGTCTGGCGCGATTCATCCGATGCGGCTGCGGCGGTGACTGAAATAGTTACTGGCGCAGGCAATACCAGGTGCCCCGTCCGGCGCCATGCCGGGTCAGGTGTCCGGCTTTCGTGAGTGCCTTAATATGATCCTTGATGGTATTCCGATTACTTCCAGTCGCAGCGGAGGCCTCAGCTACCGTCAACCGCCCCCGCTCTCGACAGATTTCCAGCAACTGCTGTGACAATTCGGGCAGGTTTCCGAGGATCAAACGCTCCCGTCGAATTTTCCGCTCCAGGCTGTCTCTTTGCGCCGCCAGCGAGCGCAGGAAAAAAATCAGCCACGGCTGCCAATTGGGGCTATCACTGCGGATGGTCACCTGGGTCTGTCGCAATGCGAGGTAGTACTGCTCCTTGCTCTGCTCAATGACGCTTTCCAGGGAACTGTAGGGCACATATGCATAACCGGCCCGGAGTAGCAGCAACGTGGTCAGGACCCGGGACAGGCGACCGTTGCCGTCCTGGAAAGGATGAATTTCCAGAAACACCACGACAAAAATGGCGACCACCACCAGAGGGTGAAGATCAGCTTTCTCCAGGCTTGATCGCGCCCAATCGACCAACTCCTCCATCAGCCGCGGTGTATCGAAAGGTGTGGCCGTCCTGAACACCACCCCCAGGCTCTCTCCCTCCGGGCCAAAGGCCTCGACGTGGTTATCCAGCGTCTTGTACTCGCCGCAATGGCGTTGATCTTTCGATGAATACTTCAGAAGGTCCCGGTGGAGATGCTTGATATGGTTTTCAGTCAGCGTGATTTCGGACCAACTGGCGAAGACCAGTTCCATCACCTGTGCATAACCCGCGACCTCCTCCTCGTCGCGGGAGGCAAAATCCTTGATATTCAGATTAGCCAGCAAACGCTCTACCTCCACGTCCGTCAACCGGGCACCCTCGATTCGGGTGGAGGAGCCGATACTTTCGATGGTGGCTACCCGGCGCAGGGAGGTCAGTTGTTCCGGTGCAATACGCCCAATAGCCGCCCACGCGCCTTTGAACTCATCGATCGCGGCGATGAGATTCAGCACTTCTGGCGTAATGATCAATGTGTCTGTGTGCACGCCGCCATCCGTATATTCATCCATTTCCACCCAATTAGACTGACACAACAACCTCCATTTGTCCATCCAATTCCACCCAATTTAATACCCAAGCTGGGCGAGTTTGCTGGGAGGATAAGACGCCCTACGCCCACGTCACTAGCAAGCGCAGCGGGTAGTGACGTGGGCAGCGCGGTTATTAACGACAGCCTTAGTAGCAATTAGGAAGGATTGTGTATTTTACCTGTTTCCACTGGAACCACTCCATCAGGCACCGAATTTAGCGGGTATGTACGGCCAAATGCGGCCCCAGGGCTACTAGAACGTGATTCACACCCGGAGTTTGACGCCGCGCTCCGGGACCGGTCCGCCGCACGGGGTGCCATTGGAAACCCGGAAAATACTGCTTGGCCACAAGAACGGCGACATCACCACTCACTACTCCTCGCCGGAGTTAGAGGAGCTTGTCGAGGCGGCAAACAGGGTGTGTGAAGGAAAGTCCGGCAAAACTCCGGCACTGGTCGTGCTGAAGCACCGGACGCTGAGCGCGGTGACGCGCTAAGCAATTGGAAAAAA
>JAOUDU010000431.1 GCA_029859085.1 Gammaproteobacteria bacterium
ACACTATTTTCCGCATGCGCCGCCCGCCATGTATGCCAACGAGGTGCGCTTCTACACCGAATTGCGCCCGCACCTCACCCTACAGGCGCCCGCGAGCTATGGTGGTAGCTTTGACGAGACCACCGGCCAGTTTGGCGTATTGATGGAAGACCTATCGCGGCGTGATGCTCGTTTTCCGAATGCTGTCGATGGCGTGTCCTTAGACGTCGTGCGTGATCTCATCAAAACGCTGGCCGCTTTGCATGCCGCGTTCTGGAACAGCGCGCGCTTCAACCATGATCTGGCCTGGGTGCCTACGCGTACCGCGGGTGGCATGTTCCCGGTGTTCGATACCATCGGCCTTGATATCATTCTCGATCAGGTCCGTAAGAACACCTTCAAACAGGATTTATTGGCCCCCTTGGGGTTACCGGTCGAGCAGCAATGGGATGCCTTGTGGCAAGCACAAGCGCTGCTCGATGCCGGCCCGCAAACTCTGCTGCACGGCGATACGCACGTGGGCAACACCTATGTGCTGCCGGGCGAGAAAGGCGGCCTGCTGGATTTTCAGCTCATGGTTCGCGGCCCATGGGCGCACGACACGACCTATCTACTGGTGACGGGGCTCGATGTCGAGACGCGCCGCAAGCATGAGCACGAATTGCTGGCGTTGTACCGGGAGGAATTGCAGCGTCGCGGCGTGATCGATGCGCCCAGTGAGGCGCAGGCCTGGCGGGATTACCGCTTGTCGGTCATTTGGGGCCTGGTTATCGGTTGGTTGATCACACCACCGCAAAACTACGGTGAGCCGATTACCCGTGCCAATATTTCAAAACTGGTGACTGCCGCGCTCGATTTGCAGAGCTTTGCCGCAGTGAATGAATACGCAGACGCGCCTTCGCCTGACGGCATCAGTGTTACCCGGGACAGGGGCTTGTCCGGCCGACTGTAACCCGCGGATGCCGCTCCGCGCGCGGATTTCCACAACGGCTTCCTCGCCGCCTTCGAGATATTTCATCAAGCCGCCGGTGGAGTCATGGCCTGACCGCGCTTTACCTTGCGAGCACAGCAGGATTGGGCGTCGCGTACTTGCGCCTCGAGCATCGCTGAGATGGGTGTCAGAGTGATGGCGCCTCGCGCAACCAGAATGCCATGAGCTTGTCACTGGGTGCTGGTTCGTTGGTGTCCCGCCAGTTGTAGAGGGTGTGCATGTCTGCTTGCTTGTGATACCCGCGCTGCTGCCAGAAGTTGTCCAGCGGAGTGTATTTTGCCGGGCGTAAAGGATGGTCGTCCGGTCGCTCGACCGCGCAGAAACTGGTTATCGTTTTGCCCTGCTCCCGGGCAAAGGCTTCACGTTCGTCAAAAAAGCGGTGCCCCAGACCGCGGCCGCGATAATGGTACCGCAATACCGACTCGCCAAAATACAGCACATTTTCGACAGGGATACTTCTGGCGATAAAGGGCGCCTGAAATGCCGCTTCTGCATCAGACAGAGCAATGGCAGTGGACGCCCCGACCACGCTGGCTTCGGGCGGTCTGCCGCTGTCCAGTGCCAGCACGAACAGGCTTAAGGATGAGCTGGCGTAACTGCTCAGGTACCGCCGTTCATAAGCCAGATCGCCGTCATACAGGTACGGGAAGTCCCTGAATACCTCGATACGCAGCAAAGCCAGGGCGTCTAGCCAGGGCAACACTTCCTCACCTGTTACAGTCTTGATCTGGATGGTCATCAGCACTACCTCCCAAGCGCCGCCGAGGCCAATCGCGCGGCGATAGGCACTGCCATTCCACGGCAGCTATAGGGCCGGGCCTCACCGTCAGCGTGTTATCGTGGCCACCTGCCGCCGAGGCCGGACCGGCACCGCCGATCAGAACCTATCCGGGGGCCGGCAGAGAGGCGTCGCTGGAGTGGGACTTCGCGGCGATGCCCAGATACACAAACGACAGCCCGCCCAGCAGCAATTCGACGGTGATGAAAGTGCCCAGCACGTTCAGAGGGGGCCAGGGCCAACGCGCCATCAGCATGGCACCCAGGGCAATGGACACTGCCCCTATCGCGGCCACCACCGCCCACAGCTTGAGTCCGGCGCGCAGTTGCAGGGCGATGACGATGCGGAAGATGCCGACGCCGACCAGTGCCATGCCCAACAGCATGACGACGAGGTTGGCGCTCTGGTCGGGGAAGACCAGCATCATCAGACCGCCCGAAACGTACACCACCACTCCCAGCGCGTACCAGAACCGCCGCAACCACTGCCGCATCCGGTAGACGTCGATGGCCTGAATCACACTGGCGACGATCAGGACTCCGCCGATATAGCGCACGCTGGTTTCGCTGATCGTCAACTTGAAGTACAGCCCGGCGACGCCGAGCAGGATTGCGAGGGCGCCGATTCCCAGCAGCCAGGCGGCGTTGCTATTCATATCAGCCAGCAGCTTACTGCCGGCGGAGTGGGTTGCGTTCAAGATCAGCCTCCAGATTCTTAACATTATTTACCGGGTTACCGGGCAAACCGCGCCCCCCACCGCGGCCGAGCGGCAGGCCGAACGGCGCGACCGGTCTATTATGCCCTATCGGCCAGGCTTCGGCCCTACTGACGTGCTCGCGATGATACTGTGTTGGCCAAAGGCGCCAGCGGCCGCACACGGGTCGCGGCGCGCCAGCAGGAGAAGAGCGATCAGGCCGCGCTGGATTTCACGGCGCGCCGCAACCCCTTCGATCGAGCGGTCGGGGTGGTGGCTGCGCCGCCGACCCGCTGGCCGGGTCTCACGACATCCCTGCGTTCGGCTTGTTAGCGTTGACTGGCGTGGAGGCTCACCCCCAAGGTAGAAAGTAGCCTGGCTGCTTCCTCGCCGGGGGCAGCCCCTGCTCTCAACTCACAACCTGGCCCGTGCGAAGCAAACAACCCCGCGACCGCCTGTTGATCCTGCGTGGACGGCCCGCGGCAGGCCTTCATGGCCTGCCGCAAGGCGCCGGCATGGCGAACGATCTGCAACCCAGCGTCGTGTTCCCGGAACCGGTCGCCGCAGGAACGCAGCCGGTAAGAGCCGCCTGGTGCGGCTCAGGCGGCCCGATCGCGACGCATGAACCGCAGCCCGATCATTCCCAGACCAATGGCCAGCAGGGGCAGGCTGTCGGGCTCGGGTACCTCCGAGACGACGGGGGCAGTTCCCGCGGCGCCAATCACCAGCCCGCCGTCGAACAGGTCGGTGCCGAAGGTGGCGTTGAGCGCGCCGCTGGCGGTATCGGTGAGGGCTACCAGGAACGGAAAGCCCTCCTCGGTGCCCCCCGCTGACAGGGAGAACAGCGGCACGCCCTCTTCCACATCCAGCGGATCGCCGGTGGCGGGGTCAGTCGACACGGCGCCTCCGGAGATGCCCAGTGTCGTCGTATCGATGACGAAATTGCTGATGGCCAGCGACGTAGTGCCAGCGGAAAAAATGATACCGCTGCCATCGTGTTCGATGGTCGAGCCCGGGATCACGGTGTCCGACAGCGTTCCGCCGGTGATCGGAAAGGTAAAGGTGAGGGTCGCGAGGTCTAAAATCCCGGTGCCGGTGGCTGCGGGGGTCACGCCGGCGCCGATTATCGCGCCGGCGATATCGG
>JAOUDU010000432.1 GCA_029859085.1 Gammaproteobacteria bacterium
GCAGAAAGCAGGCTCCGAGGACTCCTTCGATGTAGTGATAGTGGGTTCGGGTGCGGCGGGCAGTGTGATTGCGGCGCAGGCCGCCCGGGCGGGGAAACGCACACTGCTGCTGGAGGCCGGACCCGCGCGCCAGTTGTCCGACCTGGCCAGCTCCCAGCTCTGGGCGCGCAAGTTGAAATGGGCGGGCGCCCCGGTTGGGGAAGAGGGGAACCTGCGCATCGGGCATGTGTTCAATGCCGGCTGGGGCAGCGGCGGCAGCGCCCTGCATCACTACGCCGTGTGGCCGCGCCTGCACGAGAACGACTTCAAGGTGAAATCGCAGTATGGCCGGGGAATGGACTGGCCGCTGGAGTATCGGGACCTGCGGCCCTACTACGACCGGATCCAGGCCGAGGTGGGCCTGAGTGGCGATGCCAGGGCAGAGAAGTGGCGCCCGCCCGGGGACGATTACCCGATGGCGCCGCTGCCGGTGTTTGCCCAGGGCCGGGTAATAGGGAAAGGCTTCGCCGCGCTGGGAATGGCCACCGCACCGATCCCGCTTGCCGTCAACAGCACCCCCTATAAAGGACGCAAGGCCTGTCTCTACGACGGCTGGTGCGACGCCGGCTGCCCGATTGGCGCGCTGGCAAACCCGCTGGTCACCTACCTGGCCTGGGCGCTTGAGGCCGGCGCGGAACTGCGCAACAACGCCACCGTCACCCGGGTATTGCACGACAGCTCAGGGCGCAAGGCGACCGGTGTCGAGTACTGCGATGCTGCCGGTAACCGCCATCGGGTCAACGCGGGTACCGTGGTGCTGGCGGCCTTTGCGGTGCAGAACGCGCGCCTGCTGCTGGCTTCGGCCAGCGACCGGTATCCACGGGGCCTGGCCAATTCCAACGACCTGGTGGGTCGCTTCCTGATGACGCACCCCGCCCATTATATCTACGGCTTGTTTGCCGAGGAGACCCAGCCGCATCTCGGGCCGACGGGCGGGCAACTGATCAGCCACGATCGCTACCCGGACAAGGCGAAAGGCCAGGCCTACGGCTCATACCAGTGGATTATCGCCACTGCCGCCAAACCCAATGACCTGCTGGGAATGGCCAATACCCGCCCCGATATTTACGGGCCAGCGCTGGATCCGTTCATGCGCCGGGCGGCAAAGCACTTCGGCAACATGGTGTTCGTGGGGGAGGATTTGCCGCTGGAGGAAAACCGGATAACACTCGGCGCCGCCAAAGACGAATACGGGGTGCCCCTGGCGAAAACAGTGCATAACGTAACGGCGCCCACCGATGCCCTGTGTGAGCAGGCCCTTGCCGAGGGCAAGGCGGTGTTCAAGGCCGCCGGCGCTGACGAACCCTGGAACGGCCCGCGTTTTGGCATGCACATCTTCGGGGGCACGGTGATGGGCGCCGATCCCAAAACCTCGGTAACCGATGCCTTCGGTCGCTGCCATGAGCTGGACAACCTCTACGTGGCCGGGCCCGGCGTCTTTCCGGGCAGCGGCGCGGTCAATCCCACTTTCACCATTCACGCCCTGGCGCTGCGCACCGCGGAGCGGCTGCTCGGTTAGTTACGGCAGGCAATAATAAGGGGAAGATACCTACCCACCCTGGATCCGGGGCATCAGGTAAACTTCCGTGCCATCCCGAATCTCGACATCCCAGTTGTCGCGGTAGATTTCACCGTTGACGGCCAGGGCGACGCCTTCATCGAGGTGACGCTGCAGGCGGGGATAGTCCTGTACCAGTTTGCGCATCAGTTCGCGCAGCGTGGTCGCTTCAATTTCGAGCGCATCAACCCCGCCCAGCGCAGGGCGGAATGACGAGATGAAGCTTACCCTGACCACCGGCACAGGCTCATCCGGCATCAGGAGGCATCCAGGCCCTCGAGTGCCTTCAGAATCCGCGGCGGCGACATCGGCACGTGGTTCATGCGCACCCCGACCGCGTTCGATATCGCGTTGCCTATGGCTGCAAGCGGCGGAACAATGGAGGTCTCTCCCACGCCCCGCACGCCGTACGGGTGGTTGGGGTTGGGGATCTCCAGTATCTGGGTATCGATAAACGGCAGGTCAGAACAGACCGGGATCCGGTAGTCCAGGAAGCCCGGGTTTTGCAGCCGCCCATCCTTCCCGTAGATATATTCTTCATTGAGGGCCCAGCCGATACCCTGCGCGGCCCCGCCCTGCATCTGCCCCTCCACGTAGGTGGGATGTATCGCCTTGCCCGCATCCTGGACAACCGTGTATCGAATAACGCGTGTCCCGCCGGTCTCGGGATCCACTTCCACGTCGCAGATGTGGCTGGCGAAAGACACGCCGGCGTTGTCCGGGACCGATTCGTTGTGCCCGGCGATGGGGCCCCCGGTAGTTGGAGCCGCGGCGGCAATTTCCGCCAGCGACAGCGGCTTCAGCTTGTGGTGCTTGCTGGCCCTGGCCTGACCGGCTTCCCAGGCAACATCCTCAACCGGGATGTTCCACATGATTGCCGCGCGCTGGCGCAGGACTTCAATCGCCTGGCGGGCGGCAAATATGGCCGCCATACCGGAGGAAAACGTGCCGCGGCTGCCCTCCGTCGTATCGTTATGACCCAGCGACCCGGTGTCGGCGATATTAGCCCTTACCTGCTCATAGGGAATACCCAGTTCCTCGGCGGCAATCAGCGCCAGCGAGGCCCTGGAGCCGCCGACATCGATGGTTCCGACTGTCAGCGTGACCGTGCCGTCGATGGCAATATTGAGATCGGTGCAGGTTTGCCCGCCAAAGTTGAACCAGAATCCACAGGCCATGCCCCTGCCCTGGTTTTTCTTCAGCCTGGCGCGCATATGCGGGTGTTTCTTGACCGCGTCCAGGGTCGCGCCGATGCCGATGGGGCCGTAGACGGGCCCATAGCACGCGCGTGTCCCCTCCCTGGCGCAATTCTTGATACGGAAATCCAGGGGCTCGATGCCCAGCTCTTTGGCCACCATGTCCATGGTGCTTTCCACGGCAAAGGCGACCATGGGCGCCGACGGCGCACGGTAGGCGGCCACTTTCGGCCGGTTTACCACCACGTCGTAACCCACGGATTTGACGTTGGCCAGGTTATAACAGGCGAAGGACGTCATCGCCCCGATCATGGCCCAGGGCATGCCGGGTATGGCGCCCCGAAAGGCTCCGCCCTGGTAGCGCAGCGCGGCAAAGGCCGCCGTGATCGTGCCGTCTTTCTTCGCGCCAATTTTTACATCGATCGACGTGGACGAGGTCGGGCCGCTGGCCCGGAATACCTCCTCCCGGCTCATCACGGCTTTTACAGGCCGGTTAGCCTTGCGGGACAGGGCCAGTGCAACAGGCTCAATCCATACGTGAGTTTTGCCGCCGAAGCCCCCGCCAATCTCTGACGAAGTCACTTTCAGCTTGGCGATGTCCATACCGAGCAGGGTTGCGCAGACACTGCGGTAGGTGAAATGGCCCTGGGTCGTTACCCACAGCTCGCCCGTACCATCGGAATTGACGCTGGCGACACAGGCGTGCGGCTCTATGTAACCCTGGTGGGTCTGCTCGGTTTTGTAGCTTTTCTCGACGATGACATCAGCCTCGGCGAAACCCGCCTCCAC
>JAOUDU010000433.1 GCA_029859085.1 Gammaproteobacteria bacterium
ATTCATCACTGCTCATGCTTCTGTACAGAATGTATTCAATCTGGGTAGGCATTTGGTCCGAGCACGTCGCTATAGGGACCTCAGGGCAAGTGCGTTCGGAGAATGGAGTAGGGCGGTCGCCTGAAAACCAGAAGCCGAATTTTTCCAGTCTGGGCGAGTTAACTTGCCAATACCGGCAGCTCGCTAGCTCACCAGTCGCCGCCGCACGATACCCAGGAATAGGCCCGCGGTCAGGAGCAGCGTCCAGAGCGGGGTTGCGGGAACGGCCGTGGGCAAAGCACCACCACCGGCGGCGGGGTCGACCACCACGAAGGTTATTGAGTCGGCACCGTAGTCGAACACGAAGGTGCCCGGCGTGAGGCTCAAGCCGGCGATTGTCTGGCCTGTAAAGGTGGACGATCCGGATATCGCGGCACCGCTGGTGTACCCCGATGGGACGTAAATAGCATTGCCTCCGCTGACCTCGACGCCGATGGCGCCCGTGCCAGCATCGGGGGTCACGCCCGCGCCCCCAAAAGGCTCGGCTGTGCCAAAGGTTACAGGGCAGCCATCCACGGCCAAAACGCCCGGCGCATCGCCCAGAAGGTAGGCGTAGTCCGTGGGCGAGGTGAAGTCGAGGATGGCTCCGGTACCCAGCGCCGTGCAGCTGAGGGCCGCAGTATCGAGACTGCCCGAGAAGCTGGCGACGACGTCACCACCGGACTCCTCTATCGTCACCGTGACGACTGCATTGGCGGCGGCGCAGCAAAACACCGATGCCGCTGCCAATACCCCGAAATGTTTCCGCTTCATTGTCTGCCCGTCTAGTAGTTACGTTATCGCACTATGTTATACCGTAACCGCGATCTAGCAAACTACTCCGGGTGGGCAGCGCAAATAGTTACCTCTGGCGCTCTACTTCTAGGTTTTATACGGCCGCTCGTCGTAAGCGGTCATCAGGCTGATTGCAGGCCAAACTTCCCAGAGTAGGCGATAAGGGACGGTTGGCCATATTTAACCACCTGGATCGAATGGTCCGCTTCCACACCACGTTTCCGCCGTTCCGATCTGGCACTATAGGGGCTGCTCTGAGAAAACTGCCCATCGTTTGGTAAGCTCAGCTCAGTCGTTTTTCCCACTCCTTCTGCTGCTCGCTGCCTTCCTCGTTCTGGTACTGTTCAAGATGTTTCGTAAGGTATGAACACGCGGCCGATGGACCATTGGGTACCGGGTTCATCGCGTTGTAATCCCGTCGAATAAGACCAGGATCAAGGCGGTGATTTCGCTCTGATCCCCTGTGCTGCCGCCGCGGGGTATGAAGATCCCCAGGACATGGTGTACCGGTTCCGGGACGCGATCGACAAGTATTTCGAGGCGGAACTCTGACCGGTCAGTCGATGCAGAACGGCACGGTCTTCCGGCGAAAATGATCTTTAGCCTATAATAAAGGTCCAGTACATGGAAGGTGGGTATCTACGTATGAACAGATGGTCAGTGATCGCCGGCGTTATGACGCTGGCATGGGCGTCATCCAGCGCGGCGGATTCGACCGCTGCCCGCTGTGACATCTATCCCGCGGGGGAGGATCACACCGAGCAGATGATCCACTGCACGTTTTCCCAGCGCCAGGGCTACATCACCATCACCCGTGAGGACGGCATCACCCATGAGCTGTCACCGGTGGGCGATGGCCCCGGCAACTTCCGCGACCAGGACGGTCGCGATGTCTACCGCCAAAGCGGTCTCGGTGACCAGGGGCTGATCTTCCGCTTTCCCGACGAGAGCGTCTATGTCTATTGGAGTACGGCCGCGCTGGAGCGCTCGGATGATGACAACCCGACGGCACCGTTTTCGACCAAAGACTACGACGCCACGACACTGCTGCGCTGTCGCGGGGTGAATGAAGCCGACTACGGCACCTGCCCCGCCGGCGTACTGCGCATGGAAGACGGCCAGGGCTCGGTCGTGGTGCAGAGCCGCAAGGGTGAGCAATTCACCATCAATTTCATGAAGGACTACGTCAACGCCACCAACCGCGAAGCCGAAGCCGAACTGCAAGGGGATATATGGATGGTTACGATTGACGGCAAGGATGTATACGAAGTGCCGCTGTCGGTCATTGAGGGTGGTTGAATGGATGACGGCTCGCCGCCTGACACGCTTGCTCGCCCCGGGGATTCTGGCATCGTGCGTTGGCTTAACACCTGTCAGCGCAGGTGAACTGGCGGGAACGGCCTGGCAACTATTGAACGTCACCTCGATGGACGACCGGGTCGATGTGCCCGATTCGCCCTCAAAATATACGCTCGAGTTCAAACCCGATGGGACTGCGCAGATCGTCGCCGACTGCAACCGCGGCGCCGGCAGCTGGACGTCGGCGAGCGTCGGCCGGTTGCAGTTCGGCCCGGTGGCATCGACCAGGGCGCTGTGTCCGCCGGGGTCGTTGTCCGAGCGCTACCTGGCCCAGTTCGAGTGGGTACGCAGCTACGTACTGGAAGGGGGGCACCTGTTCCTGGCCACCATGGCGGACGGCTCGATCATCGAGTTTGAGCCGCCGGGCGGCACACCGCTGGCGGCGATCGTGCTGGGTGAGGAGGTCCGCACCACTGACAGCGCCCAAATGCGCGAGGCGATTCTCGCCCGACTGTTCGACCAGTACGCCGCACAGCACGATATCGAGGCGACGGATGCCGAGATATCGATCTTTATCGGGGACTTGAAGCGCGGCACGGGCGATGACGGATCGACTGCTCAGGAGGCTCTCAGTCCCGATGAGGCAGCCCGGGTCGAGACAATGCACCGGGATATGGCCCGCTCCATCATCCGACAATGGAAGATCAACCGCCAACTGTATGGTGAGTATGGTGGCCGGGTTATCTACCAGCAACTCGGCCCCGAACCGCTGGACGCCTACCGCCGTTTTCTCGAGGAGCAGCAACGGGCCGGCGCCTTTACCATCCTCGATAAATCCCTGGAAGCTGCTTTCTGGCAGTATTTCACCGACGACACCAGGCATACTTTCTTCAAAAAGGGCAGTGAAGCCGGTGCCTTCGAACAGCCGCCCTGGGAACACCAGTAGCGGCGGGATCTCCAGGCACGCTTATGGCCTATGCTTATCGACTCCGAATAACTTGCCTTCTGCGGTAAATGTCGACGTAGCTTTGGCGCTGTGAAAAGGTACAGGAGCCAGACCGATACTTCTTCTTGTCGCCGTGGCTGTAGAATTCGCAGGTCGCATCCATTGAATCGGCAAATCAGGCTTTCTTGATCAGGCCCACCACAAACAGCAGTATGATCGCACCCACGGTTGCGGTAATGATCGAGCCGATCAACCCGCCCGCGGAGATACCCAGCAGGCCGAACACGTAGCCGCCGATAACTGCACCGACGACGCCAACCACGATATTACCCAACAGACCGAATCCGCCGCCCTTCATGATGGTGCTGCCAAGCCAGCCCGCAACGGCACCGATGATGAGAAAAACAACCAGCCCGGTGATATCCATATAATCGCTCCTTTGCTCGAGAGGTGAACCAGACTGGCCAAGAATAGACCATCCCGGCGATTTTGCCGGGTTGAATCGGAACGCATGTACTGGAAT
>JAOUDU010000434.1 GCA_029859085.1 Gammaproteobacteria bacterium
CGGCGGCGGCAACCAGCTGTTCCCTGAAGCGATTCCCCTGTTTCGGGATCGGGTAGATCAGCGCATCCAGGTCCAGCGCGGTCAGGGCCTCGCGCACATAGCGGCAGTAGGGGCAGTATTCCGCCTCGTACAGCACCAGGGTCTTTTTCGGCTTTTTGCGATGACCGATCGCGACCAGGCCGCGCGTGGGCCTTAGCAGGGACGAACCCAGCGAAACCACAGCCTTTATGGTATTTGCCATTCCCGATATCTCCTGTCTGCGTGGGAGGACTTGCTATGTGCCCACTGTAACAACCGACTTGCCTCCCCACCCCCCCCATGAGGTGGGGTAGGTTTGCTCCCCGGGGGGTTGCAGGCTGATATCCCACTCGGCACAGGCGCCCAGGGCTCCTGTGACGCGGGGGGGTAATGGCTGTTAGACTTTGGCGGAATATGAATCAACACACTAGTGACCCCCGGCTCGTCCTCAAGGCCACCGCCCCCAAGGCTTCCCGGTCCCTGCTGTACCGGGAGCGACTCGGTCTCAACCGCGGCAACCAGAGCGACCGCTTCCTTATCGCCCTGCAGGCAGCCGTGGGCTATGGCAAGACCTCCCTGTTGCTGCAGTGGCGGCGCGAGGCGCTGGAATCCGGCGCCATCGTCGCCTGGCTGACCCTGGATGAGCACGACGATGCCGCCAGCTTCGTGCGGGGCCTGGATGTCGCCCTGAGCATAGGCCGCGGCTCCGGGAGTTTTGTGCGCGATACCGGCACTGCACCCGTCCGGCGCGGGGGGGAACTGGAGGCGCTGACCGTCTGGCTGGCGGAAGTGGCCAGTATGGCGGTTGACGTGGAACTGATGCTGGATGATGCCCATGCCCTGCCGGAGGCAACCGCCAGGAGCCTGCTGATGTACCTGTTGCTGAACGCGCCGGCCAACCTCAGGATCATTCTCGCCTGCCGCCGGGCTCTGCCGCTGAACTTCGCTGAACTGATCGCCAGTGGGCATTTACTGCACCTGCATGCCGACGATTTGCGCTTCACCCTGGAGGAGACTGCCCAGGTGCTGGAGGCCGGGCCGGCATCCGGTGTCGACAAGGATTCCTGTGTACGACTGTACGAGTTGACGGAGGGCTGGCCCCTGGGGGTGCAGCTGGCGATGTCCAGCGTCATGAAGCGGGCCAACCTGAAAGAGGCGATCGCCGAATTTTCCTCCCGCAGCGGCGACCTGCAGCACTATTTCATGGAAGTACTGGTAAACCGGCTGCCGGTGGAGGAGGTGATGTTCCTGGTGGACATAGCCTGCCTCGACCGGGTACATCCCGAGCTGTGCCAGTGGCTGACGGAAAACGACCGCAGCGCCGCGATGCTGGCCCACCTGCGCGATGCCACCCCGATTTTCCAGGACGTGGTCAGCGGCGACTGGTTGCGGATTCACCCGATTGCCCGGGAGTTCCTGAACGAGCGGTTTGAGCGCCTGCCGCCGGAGCACCGCCGGGAATTGCACACCCGGGCGGCGCGCTGGCTGGCGGAGCACGAGCTGTTCGAGGAGGCCGCGCAGCATGCCCGCCTGGCGGGGGACGAGGCCTTCGCCTTCGACCTGATCGAGCGCTGCCTGTACGGCATCATGACCCAGGGCCGGGTGTCACGGGTGCTGGAGTGGCTCGAGCACCTGCCGCAAGAGGAGATCCGGCGCCGGCCACAGCTGCGTATCGCCACCGGCTGGGCCCTGGCCCAGGGTGAACGGCACGCCGAGGCGGCCGCCCTGGTGGCGACTATCATGGAAGACCCCACGGCGGAGCCAGCCGAGCGCTGCGAGGCCGCGGAGATTTGCGCCACCGCAGCGTTCTTCAGCGACGATTTTGACCGCCTGCGGGACTATATCTCCCCCTGGCGGGAATCCCTGCAGGACCAGCCGGCGCACCAGCAGATCGTGGGCACCAACCTGGTGGCGGTGCTGGAACTGTTCCATGGCAAGCCGGAGAACGCCAATCACCTGCTGCAGCGGCTGCGCAAATTCCCGCGCTCCGCCGGGCTCAGTTACGCCCAGGGCTGGTCCGGCTGGCTGTCGGGGTTCACCTACCTGTGGGAGGGCCAGATCGCGCTGGCCGAGGAGATCCTGCGGCTGGCGCTGGCGCGGGCCGAGGCGGAATCCGGGCGGCGCAGCCCGATTGCGGCGATGCTGGCGGCGACCCTGGGAGCCGTGCTGTGGGATCGCGAATTGTTCGATGAGGCCAGCCTGTTACTGGCCGATCGCCTCGATGTGCTCGAGCGCCATGCCCCGCCGGACGCCATCATACACGGTTACCTGACCGCAGCCCGGCTGGCTGCGGCCGCGGGCGCGCAGAGCAAGGCCCACGACCTGATCGAGCAGCTGCGGGCGATTGGCGATGCACGCCACCTTCCCCGGCTGTGCGTCGCCAGCCTGGGGGAGGAGGTACGGATGCTCGCGCTGCGGCAGCAGGACAAGGCCTGCCAGGCGAGAATGGGCGCACTGGAGCGTTTGGAGGCGCAGCATGCTGCTGGTTGGGGGGTCCTGGAGCCGCTGGTGACCGTGCAGATCGGCATCGCCCGCGCCTATGCGGCGATCGCCAGTTCACACTGGGAATCGGTGTCGCCGGTACTGGATACCGTGGACCCGCTGGTGAAGCGGATACGGCGGGTGCGCGACGCCATCCAGGTACAGCTGCTCAGGGCCCTGGCCGGCCGGCAGCGGGGAGAGGGCTGTCAGCAGATGGTTGACGAGGCCGTGAGCCTGGCCGAAACGCTGGGGCTGGGCCGTGTGCTGGCCGATACAGATCCTGTTTTCGCTGAGGCCGCCTCCAGGGTTGCCGGGCAGGGGGTCGGGGCGGAGCCGACTTCCGTCGGGCACTCGCCCCCGCGGGAAGGGGGGGGCAAGAAGGTCAGGGAGCAGCCACGGGTAATGGCAAACGCGCTGTTGACCCCCAAGGAAACGGAGGTGCTGCAACTCTTGGCGGGAAACCTCTCCAACAAAAAAATCGCCCAGGCCCTGGATGTGGGTGACCAGACGGTGAAATGGCACCTGAAGAACATGTTTCACAAGTTGCAGGCAGGTACCCGCCAGCACCTGCTGGCCCGGGCGAGGATGCTGGGGATTCTGGAGTAACCCAGGGCGGTACCGGGACTGGTATCGACATGGGCAAGTTCCATTCGTTGTTTTCTGAGGTTAAACCCAATAGGCTGCTCGGTCTATATGGCGTGTATCTACTATCAAGGAGACTGATCGTGCGACTCAATCCTGGATTCGATTCAAGACTGGCGGTACTCACCCTGGGACTTCTGGCGGCGTTCGCGGTGAGCGCTGCACCAGACCTGCCCAACGTGCGCGTGATCGCCACCGGCGGAACCATTGCCGGCGCCCAGGCCAGCGCCGGGGATTACGGCTATAAATCCGGTACCTACGACGTCAACACCCTGATTGGCGCGGTACCCAACCTGGATAAGCTCGCCCATATCACCGGCGAGCAGGTGGTCAACATCGGCAGCCAGGACATGAATGACGAGGTCTGGCTCAAGCTCGCCAAAAGCGTCGCCGCGGCCCAGGCCTCAGCCGATGTGGATGCCATCGTGATCATGC
>JAOUDU010000435.1 GCA_029859085.1 Gammaproteobacteria bacterium
GGCCACCAAAACGAAAATACTGGAATACAAGCAGCCGGCAAAAAGCTATGACGTGATCATTGTCGGCGGGGGTTTGCACGGTCTTGCCACGGCCTATTACCTTGCCAGGTATCACAACATCAAGCGTATAGCGGTGCTGGAGCGGCGCTATATCGGGTCCGGTGGTTCCGGCCGCAATACCGAGATGGTTCGCTCTAACAAACGCGCCCACGAGACCCTGCCCTTCTACAAGGAAAGCCTGGCCATGTGGGACGGGTTGAGTTCCGAGCTCGAGTGGAACCTGATGGTCCAGAAAAAGGGCCTGCTGGCCCTGGCCCACAGCGACGGTGAGCTCTCCAGTATGCGCATGCAGAGCGACGGCCAGCGCCGGGCCGGTATCAAGATCGACATGCTGACCCCTGCCGAAATCAAGAAAATGGTCCCCTCCCTGGATGTCAGTGACAGGCCGGCGCTTCCGGTCGTCGGCGGCCAGTTTCACCCCGAGGGCGGAACCGTCCACCATGACGCGGCCGTCTGGGGTTTCGCCAAGACCGCCGCCCGGCTGGGTGTGGATATCTGTACCGGGGTTGAGGTCGTCGGTTTCAATACCGAGGGTGAAAAAGTGACCGGCGTGAAGACCAATGTCGGCGACATCTCCAGCGACCGGGTTCACGTCGCCGTAGGTGGCTACTCGTCGGAAATAGCCCGTATGCTGGGCGTCAAGTTTCCGGTGGCCACGATCCCTATGCAGGTGATGACCACCGACGTGATGGCGCCCTTCCTCGACTACTACGTGGCCTCCCCGCGCATGCACTGGTACACCCAGCAAACCCTGAAGGGCGACCTCATCCTCGGTGGACAGCTGGACCCGTTCCCCTCATGGAATTCCTATACCACCTGGGAAGAGTGCTCGGAGCGTGTTGCCATGATTCTGGAGTACTTCCCCGACCTGGCGCATGTCCGGGTCGTCCGCAGCTGGTCAGGCCTGTGCGACTGTACCGGGGACTCCGCCCCGGTAATGGGTCCAAGTGGTATCGATGGCCTCTCGCTGGATATCGCGTGGGGCTATTACGGATTCAAGTCGACTCCCGCCTGTGGCAAATACTCGGCCGAGTACATCGCAACCGGCCGTATCCCTGAAAAGATCAAGTACTTCGGTCTCGACAGGTTTTTCAACAGGCGTCGTGTTCGTGAAGTCATTCTGTAACGGGTATTTACTATGGCATTTCTGATTAATTGTCCGAACTGCGGACGTCGCAACCCTTATGAATTCCGTTTCGGGGGTGAGTGCAAACAGGCTCCGGAGCCAGGCGCCGATGCGAAGGCCTGGAGCAGCTATCTTTACTTTAACGAAAACATGTCGGGACCCCAGGACGAATGGTGGTTCCACAACATGGGCTGTGGCGACTGGGTGAAAGTCAGGCGCAATACCGTCACTCATGAAATTATTGAGGAATAGATCCATGGCTGGCCGTCTACCACAGAGTCCAACACAGATATTCGACCCCAAAAAGCCGGTGAAAATCCAGTACCGGGGCCGGTCCATCGATGCCTATGAAGGGGACACTGTCGCCTCCGCGCTGCTGGCAGCGGGCGTCGAGACGTTTTCGCGCTCTTTCAAGTATCACCGCCGCAGGGCGCCTGCCTGCCTGAGCGGGCAATGCTCCCGCTGTACCATGAATGTCGACGGGCGCATGCACGTCAAGACCTGCCAGACCTCTGTCAGGGAAGGCATGGTGGTGGAGCCCCAGGGCAGTATCGAGTTCGATCCGGCCGGTATGGCCGATGCGTTCTCATGGGCCATGCCCACCGGCTTCTACTACAAGATGTTCTACAAGCCGCTGTGGTTCTGGAAGATTGTCAAGGAAGTCATTCGGGCAATGCCCGGCAATATGTCCAGGGTCAGGAAACTGGCAACAAAATCAAAATTCGACAGCGTTAACCTGAGCCCGGATATGCTGGTGGTGGGTGGCGGCCTCGCCGGTATGGAGGCAGCGATTACCGCGGCGGAGGCAGGCGTCAGGGTGGTACTGGCTGAAGCTGATACGCGGCTGGGGGGATTTGAATCCTTTCAGGGCGAAGAGGGCTACCGCCGTGCGCAGGAATCGGTTCGCCGACTTGAAAAGTACAGCAATATCAAGGTCCTGACATCAACCCGGGTTTCCGCCATTTATCCCGATGGCCTGGCTGTATGCACCCGGTCCGGTGTTGGGGCGGGTAGCAAGGCGGAACAGGAATTCGTCGAGTCTACCTACCTTGTAAGGCCCGGCACGACTGTCATCGCCACCGGCACCGGTTCGATGCCGATGGTATTCGCCCATAACGACCGCCCCGGCATCATCCTGCCCGAAGCGGTGCAGAGAATGATCCACCTGTGGGGCATCAAGCCCCGTGGCAAGGTCCTGCTCGCCGGGGGAGATGACTACCTGGCGCAGGTTGCGCTGGAGCTGATCGAAAAAGGGGTAGAGCTGGCGGGACTGGTCGATTTTCGCAAGGGGGGCCTGGCTAATGATGAGCTGAAATCCCGCCTTGCGGCAAAAGGCGTCAGGGTCTGGAGCGGATACACGCTTACCGGCAGCAGTGGCCGTCGCAGAATCAAGGGGGCCACGGTGGCCGCCATCGACGGTTCTGACCCCCAGGCCATCAACTGCGACACGATTGTCGCGTCTTCGGGTCGTTATCCGCGGCACAAGCTGCTGGGGCAGATTGGAACCAGGATGATCTATGACACCGGGCTGAATTTCTATCTGCCGGAACAGCTGCCGCCCGCATACCATGCGGCCGGGAGACTGCTCGGGCTTGAAGATCCGGCGGCGATCAGGGCGCAGGGTGCCAAGGCAGCGGTCGATGCACTCAGGAATCTTGGCGTAGAGTCTGCCGCCGCAGGGCAGGAGGCCAGCCAGGTCCTTGAGTACGAGCCGGCGTTGAATAGCGTTTCGCTGCAGCCGATGCTGGCGGACGACGCCAACAAGGGCAAGTCCTTCGTCTGCTATTGTCACGATGTCAGTGCAAAGAACATCGAGCAGGCGATCGACGAAGGTTTCAATAATATAGAAACCTGCAAGCGCTACACGACTGCGACCCAGGGCGCCTGCCAGGGCGGCATGTGCGAAGCCAATTTCGCCCATCTGCTTGCCAGCAAACGCCCGGAACTCGCAGCGCGCGCACTGCCTACCACCAGGCCACCCGTGTCATCGATGAGCCTGGGCGCAATGGCTGCCGGCTTCCACGATCACCCACAGCTGTCGCCCCTGCATTATGCCCAGCTGGAGCAGGGTGGTAATCCCCTGCGGATGGGAACCTGGGTGCGGATGGTGGACTTTGGCGATGAAGAGGCAGAAAGCCTTGCGGTACACAATGCCGCCGGCGTTTGCGATGTCTCGATGTTCGGCAAGTTTCGCGTGTTCGGCCCGGATGCCGAGAAGCTTCTCAACAGGGTTATGACCAGGAAGGTAGATAACCTGGCGGACAACAAGATACTGTATTACGCCTCGTGCAACGAGGAAGGCACACTCATCGACGATGGTGTGGCACTCAAGATGGGCGAGCACGATTATTTCGTGACTACCACGGCCTACCGGGCGCCGGTCACCGA
>JAOUDU010000436.1 GCA_029859085.1 Gammaproteobacteria bacterium
GCCCAGGTTGGCGCGGTAGTAGTTTACCGCGGCAGTCAGGCGACCGGGGCGCGACAGGGAGGCCTTCCAGCGCGGAAACTCCTGGGGATAACCGGTCATCAGCCGCAGCAACCACCAATTGCGCAGCGGCAGGAGCACCTCGATCACTCCGCGCCACTGCACCAGCGCAATGCAATAGCCCTTGAGTTTCTGCCCGAAGCCGCCACGACCGTAAACCATGGGGTGACCGACAGAGAGGGCTATGTAGCGCTCGACCCGCTCCGGGTGGGCGCTGACATAGTGCCAGCAGATCATGGCCCCCCAGTCGTGCGCAACCAGGCGGACTTTGCGGATCCCCAGCACGTCCAGCAGCACATCCAGGTCCGCCACAAGGTTGTCCACCCGATAGCTGGCAACGCCAGCGGAAATCTGTGTCTCGCCACAGCCGCGAGTATCGGGCGCGATCACCCGGTAGCCGGCCGCCACCAGGGCCGGTATCTGCTTGCGCCACACGGCATGGCTGTCGGGAAAGCCGTGTACCAGCAGGACCTCGGGCCCCTCTCCGGCGATCAGCACATTCATGTCGATGCCGTTGACCTGGTATCGCCGTGTCTGCCGGGTCATGGTGTTACAGCGCGCAGGCAAACGGTCTCAGAAGTCGTAACGCACACTGGCCCCATACGTACGGGGTTCACCCCGGAAGGAACTCCAGCTGCCGTCCTGTAGTACCGTGTTAAACAGGATGGAGTTGTAGTCTTCCTCGAAGATGTTCTTGCCCCACAGCGAGACCTCCCAATTGGAATCTGCGGTGCGCAAACCCAGGCGCGCGTTCACTATCGTGTAAGAACCCACCTCAGCCTCTGGCTCCAGCGTCTCATTGGTGTTGTGCTCACCCATATAGGAGGCGTTGATGACCCCGAAGCCGGTGAAGCTGCCGATCGGCATCTGGTATGAAATCGACCCGGTAGCCGACCACTCGGGCGCGAAGGGTACGCGCTTGCCTTCCAGTGTATTGCCCAACTCGTTGGAGACCGGGTGTTCGTCGTACTGGGTATTGCTCCAGGTAACACCGGCATCGAGCACTAACCCGGTGAGCGGCAACCAGCTGAGTTCCAGCTCGGCACCCGTGGAGTTCACCCGGGCCGCATTGGTGGTGGCAAAGGACACGCCGTTGAATTCGTTGATCTGGTAGTTCTGGAATTCGCTGTAGAAAATTGCGGTGTTGGCCTCGAGGGTTCGATCCGGAACCGACCATTTCAATCCCGCCTCGTAGGAATCCACGGTTTCGGGATCAAACTCGAAGCCGGTCGTCGCCGCGTCCCGGTCCAGGTTGAAGCCGCCGGCCTTGTAACCCCTGGAATAACCGACGTAGATATTGCCGATATCGAGGTTGCGGACCAGCTTCAGCGTGCCGCTGGGCTCACCCTCCCCGCGCGACTCCTTCAGGTCCGGTACCGGGCAGAAGGGAACGAACGGTATCAGGGTACAGTGCACGGAGTCATTGACCACCCTTGCGGTGGCATCCTTGTTGTCGTCGGACCAGCGAAAGCCCACTACCAGGTCGTAGTTATCGGTAAGCTCGACAATATTGTGGGTGAACAGCGCCCAGCCCTCGCCGTCCTGCTTGAAATAACGGGACTGGTCCCCCACGCCCTCCGGGAAAAGGAAAGCGGGAACGCCCAGCAGCAGGTTGAAATAGGGACCAAAATCCGCTCCGTAAAGCAGCTGCCAGTCCACGTCGATATCGTCGGTGTAATAATAGGCCCCCACCAGCCAGTCGACTCGTCCGGAGACCCCGTTGAGGCGCACTTCCTGGCTCATAAAATGGTCGTTCTGGTTCCAGTTCGTACCTTTCACCAGGTCTATATTGGAGGTGTCGGAATCGACATTGGCGTACGCATCGGCGTCACGATAGGCGCCAATCCAGGTCAGCGAGAGGTCTTCCGCAACAGCCCAGTTGGTCTCAACCGACGCGCCCCACTCATCCAGGTCATCCTGGCTGTCAAAACTCGTTTGGGCCTTGTAGGCAAATGGATCGGTTTTAACGATGCCGCCCAACGCTTCGATCGCCGCGGCTGTAGGGCCGGCAATGGTGTAATCCGCAGCGCAGCAGTGCTCATCCTTGTGCTTGTAATCCACGATCAGGCGGACATCCACATCATCCACCGGGCGCCACAACAGCTGGCCCCTGGCGTTGGCCCGGTTTCTGTCGTAGAACTCGCGGGAGGATACGAGGCGATCGGACACATAGCCGTCGCGTTCGTTGTAGCTGGCCGACAATCGAAATGCCAGGGTGTCTTCCAGCAGTGGGCCGGTGACGCCGGCGGCCACCTGGTAGCCGTTGTAATTCTGCACGGTACCCTCGCCGTACCCACCCCACTCAAATTCCGGTTTCAGCGTATTGATACTGATGGTGCCGGCGGAGGTATTGCGGCCAAACAGCGTACCCTGGGGCCCGCGCAAAATTTCCACCGAGGCGATGTCCAGCAGGTCGCCGGCGGCCAGGCCAGAGCGGCTGCGGTAGACGTTATCCACGAAGATCCCCACGGAGGGCTCCAGGCCAGGGTTGTTGCCGGAGGTACCTATGCCGCGGATCCTGACCTCGGTGCCAGTCGTTTCCGAAGTGCTGGTGGTAATGACCAGGCTGGGGGAAACCCTGGCCAGGTCCTGCATATCGCCTATTCCCCTGACTTGCAGCTGGTCACCGGTGAATGCGGTTATGGCCAGTGGCACCTGGCTTACGGTCTGGTTGCGGCGGGTCGCAGTCACCACCACTTCTTCCAGCACACTGACCCCGTCGGCCGCCTGTGGTGCGCCGTGGTGTATGGCGAGGAAAAAGCCGCTCAGCAGTGTCAGTAGCGTTCGGAACTTGGTTGTCGCAGTCATGGTTGTCCCCTGGCGGAATCTTATTAGTTGTGCATTGCAGCGCAGCCGTATTGTTATCTGCTTCCAGCCTTTTTTGAGATTGACAGGCACAAATATCTGTCATCACAATGCTTGGATTAAAGGTAAGTTATTCTTCAGTTTTGTACTACTCGTAAAATTTTCCCGCCAGACAATATAGGCTATCATTTTGAAAAATAAGGGAAAACAACCACGTTCCAGGCAGACTATCCAGACCATTCTGGGTGCCGCTGCTCAGGTTTTGATTGAGGAGGGATACAGCAAGGCGACTACCAACAGGATCGCGGAGAGATCGGGGTTCAGCGTGGGTACGCTCTACCAGTATTTTGAAGACAAGGAAGATGTGTACCGGGAACTGATAACATCCGAGCTGGGAAAAGTTGCCGCGGCCGTGCATGAGGCCCGGGTACATCCCAGCCTGCGAGAAACCCTGTTGGAGAATTTATCCGGTATCCTCCAGGTGCTGGGCAATGACCCATTGCTGGTGCAGGCGCTGGGACAGTTGATTGCCAGTCCGTTCCATGAGATCCGTGCGGCGATCCGGGCAGACACGGTGGCCGGGGTTATCAGGCTGCTGGACGCGCACAGTGATGAGATAGTCGTCGAGGACCTGCAACTGGCCGCCGACACCATCGTCAGCGCCACCGAGGGTTTTGCGATATACGCCAACACCGCCGCCTACCCCCAT
>JAOUDU010000437.1 GCA_029859085.1 Gammaproteobacteria bacterium
GTTCACACTGGGGGTAGGCCCCGGCCTGGTAGTACAGGGCCAGTGCCTGGCGCTGCTGGGCGATATCCAGCACCAGCCCCTTCTCCCGGATCGGGTCCAGCGCCCCGACCACCTGAGCCAGCCTGCCCAGGCGGTAGTAAGCCTGCGCCAGCAGAAGGTAATCACCGGCCTCGGGGACCAGTTTGATTCGCAGCACCCGCTCCAGGGTATTTGCCGCATCCGCATAATTCTTGCTGATCAGGTAGACCTGCGCCAGCTCGCGCAGCATCTCGCGATTGGCGATATCCGACAGGCCGCCGGCGGCAAGCGCGGTCTGGTAATACTCGATGGCCTTGTCGTACTCGCCTGCCTCCACATAGTGGCGGGCGAGGTGGCGCCCGGCGCTGGACCTGGCGTAGGAGTCCTGGATCGAACTGATCTGCCGCTCCAGTTCTTCTATGGAAAGCCCCGCGCCCTCGCCAACATCGCCGGAGTTGTCTACGCGTACCTTGCTGCGGTACTGCCCTTCCTGCGCGTGGGCCGACAAGCCAGGGAATAACAGCACCAGCAGGCAGGCGCCGAGGAGATGGCGGGACAAGGATTTTGGCTCAGTCAACATTGGGCATATTCTGCGCGTAGTTCTGCCAGTGAACCTCGACCTTCTGGGTGAGCACCACGCTGCCCGTCGCTCCCCCGTAGAAGTTAACCTTGTATTTCCAGTCCGACACGGCGGCGACAACCTTTTCCTCGAACACGCCCCTGGGGTTGGCATCGAGCACGCGCACATCGCGGGTCGTGCCCTGGTCCGTGACCCTGAAGGCCACCAGCACCCAGCCATCAACCTTGTTCTGGTAGGCGACTTCCGGGACATTCGGCCGGCGCGTATCGTAGGGAACGACCTCGATGAAACCCTGGGCGTCTTCCCCACCCCCGCCGGCGAGGTTGACGGCACCCACTCCCGAGCCGGCGCCGATGGGGCCAGTCCAGCGATCGCCGCCGGAGGGTATCTTGATCTCGCCCATTGCCAGGTCCAGCGCGGGCAGCTCGAAGTCAGCGGCCAGTTCAGGTGTCGACGCGGCTACCGAGAGCGACTCCATAAGGGGTTCCTCACGCGGCTCCTCCGGCTCCTGTTCCTGCGGCTCGGGCTCTTCCTTGACGGGTTCCTCGTGCTGTATCTCCACGATACTGTACAGCGGCAGCTCGATGTCCTGCTGCTGCCTGCTTTTTATCAGGCTTTGCATGAACAGGAATACCGCGATGGTTACCAGCAGTCCTCCCAGCAGGGAGAGTACAAAACGCATCAGCCGGCGCTCACCTGGCCTTTTTATCCGCGGCAATAGCGATTGCCTCGATACCGGCCAGTCGCACCTGGTCCATGACGTCGACCAGCGCACCGGTGGCGGCATCTTCATCGGACTGTATGATCACCGAGCCCTCCGGGTTGTCGGCGTGCATACGGGCGACAATCGCGCGCACCGAGCGCGGGTCCACGGGGCGTCGGTCGATCCAGACCTCGCCGGCCGCTGTAATGGCAATGAAAATATTGGCGTTATCCTGCTGCGATGCACTTTCTGCCTGCGGCGTGCTGACCGTCACCCCGGATTCCTTGACGAATGATGTGGTGACGATAAAAAAGATCAGCATGATAAACACGATGTCGAGCATCGGTGTCATATCCAGTTCGGTCTCTTCCGGCGCGGGTAAATGGCGTCTTGCGGGCATGGCGTCAGCGGCCTCCGGTCGGTAAGGGTGAGTGGTCGTGCAGCGCGAGCCTGTCCACCAGCCGGCTGGTTTCGATATCTGCCACGTGGCGCAGGCGCACCGTGAAATAAATGCCGGTCAGGGCCACCACGAGCCCCGCCATGGTGGGTATGGTCGCGCGATAGACGCCCCGGGCCATCGCCTGGGCGTCATCGTTGCCGCTGACGGCGATCACCTCGAATACCCCGAGCATACCCACAACCGTACCGAGCAGTCCCAGCAGCGGGCACAGGGCCACCAGCATCCTGATCAGCGGCAGCATCGCGTGGAGTTGCATACTCACTTCGGACACGGTGGCCTCGCGGATCTTCTTGGCTCGCCAGGAGCGGCAATCCGCCCGGGCATTCCATTGCGCTATCACGTCTCGGGCGCGCCGCGGCCAGGTCACTCGCAGGTACCAGATGCGTTCCAGGATCAGCAGCCACATCAGGCAGCAGGCCCAAAAAATCACCCACAGCACCGGCCCGCCCTGGTCGGCGAAGTCCTGGATCGAATGGAACCACGCAAACAGCTGATCCATATCAGTGACCGGACTGCTGCTCTGCATTGCGCGCCAGCACCCCGGCGCACTGCTCGTCCAGGCGCTGGATCATAGATCGCGACAGGGCATTGATCAGGCTGTGGCCGAACAGCAGCGGAATCGCCACCACCAGGCCCAGGACCGTGGTTACCAGTGCCTGGGAGATACCTCCCGCCATCAGTTTCGGGTCGCCGCTGCCGAACAGGCTGATCGCCTGGAACGTCAGGATCATGCCGGTCACTGTGCCGAGCAGGCCGAGCAGGGGGGAGGTAGCCGCCAGCAGTTTGATCAGGCCATTGCCCCGCTCCAGCGCGGGTATCTCCGCCAGCACCGCCTCATCCAGCTTCAACTGCAGCAGTTCCTCCTCGTCCAGCGAGATACCCTCCACCGAGGAGAGCACCCGCCCCAGGGGATTGGCCTGGCTCGGCTTGCCGACATCGCGCATCTGCGCCTGGATACGCAGGTAGACGACACTGAGGTAGAGGATCCGCCACAAGGTCAGCAACAGCCCGAAGGCGCCGAGGAACAGAATGATCAAACCGATTGAGCCGCCCTGCTCTATGCGCTCCCTGAGGCTGGGTGTGTAGGCCAGCATACCCAGCAGGCTGCCGCGGGAGGGATCAACGATAACGGGAGCGACGCCTTCGCGCTGTAACGCGAACTCCCGCGCTTCATCCCGGAAGCGCCCGGAGGGCTGGCGGGAAAGCAGCAGCAATTCGGCGGTCTCCGGCACATAACGCAGAAAATCACCCTCGGCATAGGCGGAAAAAGTGCCCACGCGCAACACCTCACGCTGGGTCGAACTGCCGTCGACGCCTACCACCGGCGCCTGGAAGACCGCTATTTTCCCGCCCTCGGTCATTTCCTGCTGCAGTGCCAGCCAAAGCGTTTCTATCTGCTCGATGCTGGGCTGGACAGTGCTCGCTGCCAGTTCCCGCATTTGCTCGCCTCGCCGGGGAAACTGGGGCGTAATCATCGACTGCTGCATCACCGCCGAAAAGTCACCTGCGAACTCGTGGAAAGTGCTGGCAAGATCGCCCATTTCCCCGACCAGTGACTTCAGTTCCTTTTCCAGCTCGGCTATCTGCAGCTTGTTGTTCTCCGTCACTGCCAGCAGGGGCTGGTTCTCCTTTTTGCGCCGGTCGAAGTCACGCCGCGCCTGCTCGAGCAGTTCCTTCTGGCGGGCGTTGTCCCGCAAAAACTCCTGCTCCCGCCGCGTATTCAGCGCCTGCTGCTCCCGCTGTGCCTGCCTGACCGAATCCAGCAACTGGTCGAGGTTGGTGATCTGGCCAGCCGCCGGCGCCTCCTG
>JAOUDU010000438.1 GCA_029859085.1 Gammaproteobacteria bacterium
TCATTACCGCTTCAAGCTGGGATACAATCGGGTCACGACTACAAAGAGATTTGGCGGCGTGAAAGGTTTACCGGGAATTATCCTGAGCGGATTGATGCTGTGCGCGGCCCAGGCCTGGGCCGACAGTGGCACTATTGTCCCGGGCAATGTCGCGCTGGCCGAGGACCCGGTCCCGCAGCAACAGGCCATCAAAATCTACAAGTATCGCGACAAGAACGGGGTGCGCTCTTTTTCCGACCGGGCCCCGACGGGCCGGCGCTACGAGATTGTTCAGCTGTCCTGTTTTGCCTGCAACCTGAAATCCCGGCTGGACTGGGACACCATCCCGCTCTACCTGGACGCTTACGGTTACACCATCAATACGGTTTCAAGGAAATACGGGGTGGATCCGGCCCTGGTCAGGGCGGTGATTCATGCTGAATCAGCTTTCAGGCCCGGCGCCCGGTCGAAGAAAGGCGCCCTCGGCCTGATGCAGTTGATGCCTGGTACCGCCCGGGATATGGGAGTGGCGGACGCGCTTTCTCCGGAAGAGAATATCGAGGGCGGCGTTCACTACCTCGCCTGGCTGCTGGAAAAAACCGGCGGTAATACCCTGCTGGCCACCGCTGCCTACAATGCCGGGCCCGGTGCCGTCGAGCAATACAACGGCATTCCCCCTTTCGAAGAAACCCAGACCTACGTCAAGCGGGTGAAGATCCTGCACGAGCGCTATAGAAAGGCGCTGGACACGGCCTCGGCCGACGCGTCCTAGCCAATTGGCCGGTCACAAGCCGGCCCGGATCAGCTCACCCGGTGCAGGGCACAGATCTTGTTGCCGGATGGGTCGCGCAGGTAGGCCAGGTAGAGCTTGCCGGCAGCGCCCTCGCGCACGCCGGGGGGATCTTCACAGGCGGTGCCGCCATTGGCCAGCCCCGCCGCGTGCCAGGCATCCGCTGCCGCCGGGTCTGCCGCGGCGAATCCGATCGTGCTGCCGTTGCCGTTGCCGGCAGGCTCACCATTGATGGGTTTGGTAATGGCGAATATGCCGCTCCTGGTGATGTAAAAGCAGCGGCCCTTGTCATCGATGACGCCGGGCCCGTGCCCCAGTGCACCCAGCACGGCATCGTAAAATTTCTTCGACTGCTGAATGTCGTTAGCGCCGAGCATGATATGACTGAACATCCTGGTTCTCCGGTTTTTAGTGATAAACCGGCACAGTGTATCCGGTGCTTCCCCAAAAAACTATGTACGCCAGGGGTAGCCCGGGTATTGAAACTACACAGTAGTAGTCTATAGTTCCGAAGCGCCTTGCCCGGGCAAGAGCATGCGATGCTTCCCCCCGGTAACCACCCTCAATGGAGTATGTTTAATGCCTGGCTGTCCCGTATTTGACCTTACCGCACCTGAAACCTACTCCGGCGGCATGCCGCGGGACGTGTTCAAATACCTGCGCAACGAGCAACCGATATACTGGCACGAGGATCCCGCCCAGCAACGGGGCTTCTGGGCGGTGACCAGGCATAGCGATCTCGACTTCATTTCCAAGAATCCGCTGCTGTTCTCGTCTGAGGCCGAGACCTGCTTCCTGCATGAGCAGGACCCGGACATGATGGTCATGATGCGATTGCTGATGATCAATATGGACCCGCCGATGCATATCAAGTACCGGCGGCTGGTGCGCAACGCGTTCACGCCAAAAGCGGTGGATTCCTATGAGCAGCGATTTCGTAGCATTGCAAAGGATATTCTCGACCAGGCGGTCATGGGCGGCAGGTGCGAGTTCGTGCAGGATGTCGCCGCCGAGCTGCCGCTGATCGCAATCTGCGAGCTGATGGGGGTGCCCCTGGACAAGAGGGGGCGGCTGTTCGAGCTCACCAATATCATGATCGGCATGGATGACCCGGAACTGGCCACGACGCAGGAGGAGGGCACCATGGCCATGATGGAGGTGTTCATGCTGGCCCAGGAGCTGGCAGCGGAGCAGAGAACCAATCCCCGGGAAGACATCGTCAACGTGTTACTGAATGGCACCGTGGAAGATGAGCCCCTGACCGACGATGAGTTCTGTTACTTCTTTTTGTTGCTGATTGTCGCCGGCAATGAAACCACCCGCACAGTCACCAGCCACGGCATGCGCCTGCTCATGGAGCACGGGCAATACCAGCAGCTGGCGGATAACCCCGAACTGCTGGAGGGCGCAATAGAGGAATTCTTGCGCTATAACCCGGCGGTGATAGCGTTCCGGCGAACCGCAATGGAGGATGTGGAGGTTGGCGGCCAGCTGATAAAGAAGGGCGACAAGATCCAGATGTACTATGGCGCCGCCAGCGCCGATGAAATGCTCTTTGCCGACAGCGACCGCTTCGATATCACCCGTGCACAGCGGGAAGAACTGAGGAACAATCACCGCGCCTTCGGAATAGGCGAACACTTCTGCCTGGGCTCGCATCTCGCCAGGCTCGAACTGAAGGTCATATTCGAGGAGATCCTGCGGCGGATACGCAACCCCCGGTTTGACGGTGAGATTTCCTGGCTGCGTTCAAACTTTATCAACGGGATAAAGTCGATGCCGATCAGCTTCGACGTGATTGAACGCAGTTAAAGACCGGTACTTTGCCTGGCGGGAATTGTATTCACTCAGCTGCGAAGACCGGCGCCATTCCGCCTCAGGGCAGTTGGGTGTTGCCCATCAGGTCCCGGTCGATTTCCCGGGCCGCTTCCCGGCCTTCGTTGATCGCCCGCACCACGAGGTCCTGGCCCCGCCTGCAATCGGCGGCCGCATAGACTTTCGCGACACTGGTGCGGAAGTCAGTCTTGGTCGCCCGGAAGTTGCCACGCTCGTCGATATCTAGCCCGAGCGCTTCGTTGATGTAATGTTCCGGTTGCAGGAAACCCATGGACAGCAGGATCAGGTCCGCCTCCCAGCGCTTCTCGCTGCCGGGTATCTCCTTGAGCTGGTTATCGACGTTGACAGTGGTTACACCGATCAGGTTGCCGTCGCTGTCCTTCAGGAACTCCTTGCTCATGATCGAGTAGACCCTGGGGTCGTCGCCAAACCGTTCCGCCGCTTCCGCGTGACCATAATCGACCCGGTAGATCCGGGGCCACAGGGGCCAGGGATTATTGGGGGCGCGCTCCGCCGGTGGTTTGGGCAGCAACTCAAAGTTGACGAGAGACTTGCAGCCGTGGCGCAGGGAGGTGCCGATACAGTCGGTGCCGGTGTCGCCGCCACCTATCACGATGACATTCTTGTCCTTGGCCGACAGGTAACAGCCATCCTCGAGCCCTGAATCGAGCAGGCTTTTGGTGTTGGCCGTCAGGAATTCCATTGCCAGGTGGACCCCTTTCGCGTCGCGCCCGGGTATGGGCAGGTCGCGCGCGAGGGTTGCCCCGGTGGCAAGCAACACCGCGTCATTGTTCGCCACCAGCATTGCCGGATCGACATTCCTGCCCACGTCGGCGTTGACGATGAATTCAACGCCCGCGTCCCGCATCAGCTGTATCCGGCGCTCGACCACGCTTTTTTCGAGTTTCATGTTTGGAATGCCGTACATCAGCAGCCCGCCGAGCCTGTCGGCACGCT
>JAOUDU010000439.1 GCA_029859085.1 Gammaproteobacteria bacterium
CGGTAGGCGAAAACATCTATAGCCTGCACATGATTATTCTCATCATCTGCACGGTGATCGGCGTTGCTGTTTTCGGCGTGATGTTTTATTCCATCATCAATCATCGCAAGTCGAAGGGGGCGGTGGCGTCGCATTTTCACGAGAGCACCAAGGTCGAGATTGCCTGGACGGTGGTGCCTTTCTTCATCCTGATCGCTATGGCGGTGCCGGCGACGTCCTCGCTGCTCGCGGTCTACAACACGGATGACGCGGAGCTGGACATCCTGGTAACCGGTTTCCAGTGGAAGTGGAAATACGAGTACATGGACGAGACGGGGCAAAACGTAAGTTTTTTCAGTAACTTGCGGACACCCCAGAGCGAAATTTTAAACGTGGAGCCCAAGGGCGAACACTACCTGCTGGAAGTTGATGAGCCCCTGGTGATTCCGGTCGACACCAAGGTGCGCTTCCTCGTTACCGCCAACGATGTGATCCATTCCTGGTGGGTGCCGGAGCTGGCGGTCAAGCGCGACGCGATACCCGGGTTTATCAACGAGGCCTGGACCAAGGTGCACACCGTCGGGGTCTACCGCGGCCAGTGTGCCGAGCTGTGCGGCAAGGACCATGGTTTCATGCCCATCGTGGTCAATGTGGTGAGCAAGGACGAATATGCCACCTGGCTCAGCGGCAAGCAGGCGGAGGCCGCCGCCGTCAAGGAGCTGATGGCACAGACCTTCACTCTCGATCAGTTGATGGAGCGTGGCGCCGACGTCTACGCCCGCAGCTGTCTGGCCTGCCACGGCGCCAACGGCGAGGGCGGCCTCGGCAAGGCTATCGCCGGCAGCGCTATTGCCACCGGGGATATTGCCAAGCACCTCGATATCGGCATAAACGGCGTGCCGGGCACGGCCATGCAGGCCTTTGGCGGGCAGCTGAACGATGTCGAAATGGCTGCGGTCATCACCTACCAGCGCAACGCATTCGGTAACAACATGGGCGATATGATCCAGCCCATTGATGTGTACAATCACAAGAAGGGCTAATCGAAGGAGTTAACGATGGGCGAGCATCATCACCACGGTCCCGCCAAGGGCCTTACCCGGTGGCTGTTTACCACCAACCACAAAGACATTGGAACCATGTACCTGTGGTTCTCCTTCGCCATGTTCATCCTGGGCGGCAGCTTCGCCATGATAATCCGCGCCGAGCTGTTCCAGCCCGGCCTGCAACTGGTGAAGCCAGAGTTCTTCAACCAGATGACAACCCTGCACGGCCTGGTCATGGTGTTCGGGGCGATCATGCCTTCTTTCGTGGGCCTGGCCAACTGGCTGATCCCGATGATGATCGGGGCCCCGGACATGGCGCTGCCGCGCATGAACAACTGGAGCTTCTGGATCCTGCCCCCGGCTTTTCTGCTGCTGGCCTCCACGCTCTTTATGGAGGGTGGTGCGCCGGCGGCCGGCTGGACCTTCTATGCACCGCTGTCCACCACCTATGCGGGGCCCTCCGTAACGTATTTCATCTTCGCGATCCACGTCCTGGGCCTTTCCTCCATCATGGGCTCCATCAACATCATCGCCACGGTGATGAACCTGCGCGCGCCCGGCATGACCTACATGAAGATGCCCCTGTTCGTGTGGACCTGGTTGATCACCGCCTTCCTGCTGGTCGCCGTGATGCCGGTGCTGGCGGGCTGCGTGACCATGATGCTGATGGATGTGCACTTCGGCACCAGCTTCTTCTCCGCCGCCGGCGGCGGTGACCCGGTGCTGTTCCAGCACATTTTCTGGTTCTTCGGCCACCCCGAGGTGTACATCATCATCCTGCCGGCCTTCGGCGTGGTGTCACAGATCATCCCGGCGTTTTCCCGCAAGCCCCTGTTCGGCTATGACTCCATGGTGTACGCCACCGCGTCGATCGCGTTCCTGTCGTTTATCGTGTGGGCCCACCACATGTACACCGTGGGTATGCCGGTCGCCGGCGAGTTGTTCTTCATGTACGCCACCATGCTGATCGCGGTTCCCACCGGGGTGAAGGTATTCAACTGGGTGACCACCATGTGGCGGGGCTCGCTCAGCTTCGAAACACCCATGCTGTTCTGTGTCGGCTTCCTGATTCTCTTCACAATCGGTGGTTTTACCGGCCTGATGCTGTCGATCGCGCCCGCCGACTTCCAGTACCATGATACCTATTTCGTCGTGGCGCATTTCCACTATGTGATGGTTGCCGGTGCCGTGTTCAGCATGAGTGCGGCGGTTTACTTCTGGCTGCCCAAGTGGTGCGGGCGCATGTACAACGAAACCATGGGCAAGACCCACTTCTGGATTTCGTTCGTCGGCTTCAACCTGACCTTCTTCCCGCAGCACTTCGTCGGCCTGGCGGGCATGCCGCGCCGGATTCCGGACTACGCCCTGCAGTTCGCTGACTTCAACATGATGTCCTCGGTTGGCGCCTTTATATACGGCCTGTCACAGATCCTCTTTCTGTATAACGTGATTGCCACGATTGTTGCCGGCAAGAAGGTCTCCGACCCCAAGGTATGGGATGGCGCCGAAGGCCTGGAGTGGACGGTAGCAACGCCAGCGCCGTACCACACCTTTGAAACACCGCCGAAGATCGACCCGGCGCACGCGCACTCCTGAGGCGGGATTTTCGAATGAGCCGAGCCGGTGCAAACCCCACCCGCGCCACCGTCACCAAGTTGGTGGCGGTGGCGGTGGCGATGTTTGCCTTCGTGTTTGTGGTGATGGTGCCGCTGTACAATGTGCTGTGTGATGCCCTGGGCATAAATGGCAAGACCGACGGCAAGGCCTATACCTCGGTACAGGCCGGTATCGACGAAAGTCGCGTGGTGACGGTGCAGTTTGTGGCCACCAACAACGAGGGCATGCCCTGGGAATTCGGGCCTTCAGTAACCATGATGAAAGTACATCCGGGTGCGGTCAACGACACGACTTTTTTTGCCCACAACACGTTGGGCAAGGATATGGTGGCGCAGGCGATTCCCAGCATTTCGCCGTCCAGGGCGGTGCAGTACTTCCACAAAACGGAGTGTTTTTGTTTCAACCAGCAGCCCCTGGCTGCGGGTGCGGCCACCCAGATGCCGCTGCAGTATATCGTTGATCGGGACCTGCCGGCGGATATCCACACCATTACGCTGTCCTATACGATTTTTGATGTAACAGATATGGCGAAAGGCGCCGTAGCTACTCGCTGACGCACGGGTTCAGGAACCCGCGCTACTACACGGAGAAGAGAGAAAATGACAAGTCAGAGTTCCGCAGCGTACGAAAAGTACCATGTACCGGAAAGCAGCCGGCTGGCCATATGCGCCACTATCGGCCTGATCCTGAGTATATTTGGCGCGGGCAGCATCCTGAATGACATGACCTTCGGCGAGCCCGGTCGGCAAACAAGCTCCTGGACTATTTTCACGATCGGTATGCTCTTTTTCATAGCCACGCTGTTCGGCTGGTTTCGCACCACTATCAGGGAAAACATCGCGGGGATGAACAGCGCCCAGCTGAAGAAATCCTATGTGCTGGGGATGTTCTGGTTCATTTTTTCCGAGGTGATGTT
>JAOUDU010000440.1 GCA_029859085.1 Gammaproteobacteria bacterium
TGCATGACGCGGTAGTGCTGGACGCAGTCAATGCGGTTCCGCGTGAGAAATTTGTGCCGCCGGAGCTGGTCGAGTTCGCCTACCACGATTCACCCCTGCCGATCGCGGCACGCCAGACCATTTCGCAACCCTATATCGTGGCGCTGATGACAGCGGCGCTCGAACTGCGGTCAGCAGACCGGGTCCTGGAAGTGGGCACCGGTTCGGGCTATGCCGCTGCCATCCTCGCCCGGATCGCGAGGGACGTATACACCATAGAGCGGCACAAAATCCTCGCGGACACCGCCCGCAAGCGACTGGAGGAACTGGGATATGCCAACGTCCACGTGTTGTATGGCGACGGCACCCTGGGCTGGCCACAGCACGCCCCGTTTGATGCCATCGTCGCCGCCGCCGGGGGACCAGAAGTGCCCGCGGCACTCAAGCAGCAGCTGGCCGTTGGTGGTCGCCTGGTCATTCCGGTGGGCGTCACCCTGCACAGCCAGAAGCTGCTGCGCGTGCGCCGCATCAGCGAGACCGAGTACCTCGAAGAGGATCTTGGAAGCGTGCGCTTCGTGCCCCTGATCGGCGCGGCCGGATGGGAGGACGAAACCGCCACCGTGGTCGCCTCCAGGGCGGCGGAGGCGGCCCTGCCGGAGCTGGTTTACGATTCCAGTGAACACTTTGCCGCGATCGATCGGGTCAACCTGGACAAACTGTTGCAACGCATCGGCGACAGCCGCGTGGTGCTGTTGGGCGAAGCCTCACACGGCACCGCCGAGTTTTATGAGATGAGGGCGCGGATCACCAGCGAGCTGATCGAGAAGAAGGGATTTACCGCTGTCGCCGTGGAAGCGGACTGGCCCGACGCCGCGGCCATAGACCACTATATCCACGGCACCTCGCCCGACCCCATGCTGGAGAGTTCCCCCTTCTCGCGCTTTCCCACCTGGATGTGGGCCAACCGCCAGGTTCTGCAGTTTGTCGAATGGCTGAAAACCTACAATGCGCAGTGTACTCCACTCAAGTCCAGGGTCGGTTTTTACGGGTTGGACCTGTACAGTCTCAGCAGCTCCATGGAAGCCGTGCTCAACTACCTCGACAGCATCGATCCGGAAACCGCCGAAGTCGCCAGGGTGCGCTATGGCTGCCTGACCCCGTGGGCGCGCGATCCCGCATTATATGGCCAGGCCATGCTGACGCGGCAGTACAGGAACTGTGAAGCCGACGTCATCACTATCCTGCAGAACCTGCTGAGGAAGCGCGCCGACTATTCAATGGCGGACGGCAAACGCTTCTTCGACGCCGAGCAGAATGCGCGGCTGGTAAAAAATGCCGAGCAGTACTACCGCACCATGTACTATGCCGAGGACAATTCCTGGAACCAGCGCGACCGGCATATGTTCGAAACGCTGCAAGCCGTCCTGCGTTTCCGGGGCGCGGGCGCCAAGGTGGTTGTCTGGGAACACAATTCGCATGTCGGTGACGCCCGCGCTACCGAGATGAGTGCCCGCGGGGAGCTCAATATCGGCCAGCTCGTAAGGCAGGCCTATGGCGATGCGGCCTATATTATCGGCTTCGGTACTGACCATGGCAGCGTTGCGGCGGCCTCCGAGTGGGGTGGACCCATGGAGGTGAAGCAGGTGCAACCGTCACACATGGACAGCTATGAGCGGGTTTTTCATGAGGTGCGCACCGACAATTTTTTACTGCCCCTGCGCCAGCCCTTGAACGATAACGCCCGGCGCAGGCTGATGGCGGAAAGGCTGGAGCGCGCGATCGGGGTGATTTACCGGCCAGAGACCGAATTGCAGAGTCATTATTTTTACGCCTGCCTGCCGCGGCAGTTTGACGAATATATCTGGTTTGACGGCACCCGGGCAGTTGAGCCACTGCACCGGCAGAATATAGGGGGAACACCGGATACGTTCCCCTTCGGGCTCTAGCCCGGTGGCGCGATGCCGGCCCGGCAGGCTCCCGCTGTCGGCATCCTGTCACCAGCGGGACTAGCCCTATGCAGGAAACTGCCAAGTGCCTTGCCATCATGCACGATTACGCGCAATCAACCGGGCTGGTTGACGGCTCGGCTGCGCCGCGCCGCTACCTCTGGACCGACGCGTTTGCCGTCTGCAATTTTCTCGGGCTCTATCGACTGACGGGCCGGCAGATCCATCTCGATAGCGCCCGCCGCCTGGTGGACCA
The DNA here is from genome assembly GCA_029859085.1 of Gammaproteobacteria bacterium. GTDB lineage: Bacteria > Pseudomonadota > Gammaproteobacteria > Pseudomonadales > Halieaceae > JARRPM01. The sequence goes on from JAOUDU010000440.1 coordinate 2,182, forward strand.
GGTGCATTTCGTGCTGGGCAGGTATGCCGACAACGACTGGCGCAGCGGCTGGATCAGCGGTCTCGATGAGCAGGCCGGGTATGAGCATCCCACCGCCGGCGGCCTGAGAATCGGCAAGAAGTTGCCGGAGCGCCAGGCCCATGAGGCCTTCGATGACCGCCTGGAGTGGGAGCGCGACGGACAGTACCTGCATTACCTGACGAAGTGGATGCAGGCGCTCACCCGCATGGCGATGGTCACCGGCGAGACTCGCTATCATCGCTGGGCCCTCGAACTGGCCCGGGCGGCGCACGCCGGTTTCACCTACAGACCCATGGTGGGACCGGCCAGGCGAATGTACTGGAAGATGTCCGTCGACCTCTCCCGCCCGCTGGTTACGAGCATGGGCCAGCACGACCCGCTGGATGCGCTGGTGGCTTACCTCGAAATTCGGGCCAACGGTATCCCCGACGGGGATTCTGGAGAGGGCACCGAACTGGGGGATGAGCTGGGGGATGAGATAGCCGATTGCCAGGCCATGTGTGCCGGCAGGGGCTGGGCGACGGACGACCCGCTGGGTACCGGCGGCCTGTTGGCGGATACGTTTTGCCTGGCGCAACTGCCCGTCGGTGCGGACTGGTGGGAACCGTTGAAGTTATCCTCCCTGCTGGCAGACTGCCTGGCCGGGGTGGCGGCCTTTGTGCGTTCGGGTGTGCTCCGGGCCCCCGCCACCCACCGGCTCGCCTTCCGGGAGCTGGGACTGGCGATCGGGCTGCACGCGATCGAGCGCTGGAGCGACCTGTCTGCACAGCAAGCAGGCGAGTTTGTTGCAACGGAAGAGGAGCAGACGCAGCTGGAGAGCCTCGCCGGATACCGCGATCTGCCAGCGGCCATCGAGGCGTTCTGGTTGCAGGAGGAGCACCAGCAGGCAGACAGCTGGCGCGATCACCTCGATATCAACCGGGTGATGCTCGCCACCAGCCTGGCGCCTGATGGCTACCTGCTTGTTGGTTAGTGTTATTTCACCCGGTGGCCGGTTTCGTTGCAAGCTGCCAACCCGTCAACCCTGGGGATTCCATCGTCCGTGACTTCCCATAATCCATGCCTGTTTTCGAGCTATACTTGCCTGGCAGGGGTCAACTGGGGCGATTATGACTGATTTTAAATTGAGGGCTTTGTCCGGCTTTGCCATGGTACTGCTCAGCGCGCATATCCTCGCTGAGGATATTACCCGGCAGCAAGCGGAGGGGCTGATGCGGGAATGCCAGAACGAACGAGCGAGAAATATAGCGCCGCTCAAGCAACAGGCGATCAACGATTGCATCAACAAGCAGAAAAAGGACAAAGACTACTGCGAGACTTATAACAGGGATTTTGGGGAGGGGCCTGCAGGTGG
>JAOUDU010000441.1 GCA_029859085.1 Gammaproteobacteria bacterium
GCTATCGCGGCAATAAACGCGGTGATCGCCAGCGCGATCAGCACCTCCACCAGGGTGAAACCCGCCGCCGGCCTACTGCCCCGCACCACCGGCCTCCGGTTCTGTATTCATGTCCGCGGAGAGAAATGCCACCAGGGTATACAGCGGCTGGTTGCGCCCCTCCTCCGACGTGGCGATATCGATTTCGACCCGGTAGAAATTCGTCACCTGGGTGGGCTCGCTGTCCAGCCACCAGTGCCAGTCGCGCCCCGCCATGCCGGAGACGCCGCTGTCCTGCCCGCGCAGCAGGCTCTGGCCGGCCCGCGACAGAATGCGCAATTCCTCGAGTTTGTTGGCGGCCACCAGCTGGGCCAGGGACTTGTCGCGCATATAGCCGGTGGCATCAACATGCTGGGACAGGGCGACCAGCAGCGCCGGCAGGGCGATGGCGACAACCGCGAGGGCGACCATCACCTCCACCAGGGTGAAGCCCCGCTGTTGCAACAGCCGCGGCCGGGTGCGGGATCCGTTGCGGGACACGCTACTCAACCTGGGGTTCCTCGCCCCGGGGCAGCACGCTGAACCGCCCCAGCAGGTCCCACTGGATCCGCCACAGCAAATCGCCGCTGTCACTGCGGCGCACATCGATGGAACCGGCCGTGGTTTCGCCGCTGGCGTAAAACACCACCTGGGGCGCCTCCTCACCGGTGCCCTCCACCAGGTCGCTTTCCCGGAAAAGGGAATCCTCGAGTTCAAGCTGCAACTCATAACCCGGGGGCAGGGACTGGTCGGCGAAGACATCCTTGCCGCTCTCGGGCGGGCGCCAGCCCCCGGCGGCGCGTTCGCGCCAGGCGTAGCCATACACCACTTCACCGTCCGCCGGCTCCTGCTGCAACAGCAGGCCGTAGTCCCGCCCGGTCATCTGGGCCTCGTCCAGGGCATAGGCGGCGACATCGGCGAGGTTGCGCACCCTGGCTTCCAGCTCGACATCGCGCCCGCCGGAACTCAGGTTGAGGCTCACCAGGGAGGTCACCAGCACGATCACGAACAGGGTGACCAGCAGTTCCAGCAGGCTGAAACCCGCCTGGCGCGGCCCTTTCATTGCAGCGCCGCTACTCCTTCTCCGGCCAGTTACCGATATCCGCATTCTGGCTCTCGCCACCGGCCACGCCATCGGCGCCCAGGGAGTAGATGTCGATCTCACCATTCTCGCCGGGACTCAGGTACAGGTAGGGTCGCCCCCAGGGGTCCAGGGGTACCTGCTGCAGGTAGCCTCCGGCCTTGAAGTTGCGCGGCTCCGGGTCGAGGCTGCTGGCTTCCACCAGGGCTTCCAGCCCCTGTTCGGTGGTGGGGTAGACATAGTTGTCCAGGCGGTAGATCTTCAGGGCAGTCTCGATCGCCTTGAAGTCGGCATATACCTTCTGCACCCGCGCCTCGTCCGCGCGGTTGAGCACGGTGGGGGCGACGATGCTGATAAGCAGCCCCATAATCACCAGCACCACCAGGATCTCCACCAGGGAGAATCCCCGCTGGGAGGCTGCAGCTTGCGCTGAGTATTTCATAAGTTCACTTCACCATTGTATTGAGATCAAAAATCGGCAGCAGTATAGCGAGTACGATCGTAAGCACCATACCGCCCATAAACACTACCATCAGGGGTTCGAACAGGCTCATCATCGTCCCCAGCGTCATTTCCAGTTCCCGCTCCTGGTTGGTGGCGGCGCGCTGCAGCATGGTCTCCAGCTCACCGCTGGCCTCGCCGCTGGCCACCATATGCACCATCATGGGCGGGAAATGGCCGCTCTGCTGCAGCGCCCGGTTGAGGCTGCTGCCCTCCTCCACCCACTCGGCTACCCGCCTGGTGTCTTGCTGCAACACCTGGTTGGTCAGCACCTGGCCGGCAATCCGCAGCGCTTCCAGCAGCGGCACGCCGCTGGCCATCAGAATGCTCAGGGTGGAGGCGAAGCGCGCCGTGTCCAGCGCGATGACCAGCCGGGACAGGCCCGGCACCCCGAGCAGGAACCGATGCCAGCGCTGCCGCCGACCGGGGTTGCGCAGCATCCGCCGGACGATGAATACCGCGCTCGCCAGCGCCACCAGTAACCAGACACCGTAATCCCGGAAAAAATCACTGGCGGCGATAAGGCCCCTGGTCAGCAGCGGCAGCGCGCGCTGGCTGTGGGCAAATATACCCACCAGTTCCGGCACCACGAACACCATCAGGGCGACCACCACGGCGATCGCCACGCCCACCAGTATGAACGGGTATATCATCGCCATTTTCAGTTTCTGGCCCGTGTACTGGCGCTGCTCGGTGTAATCCGCCAACTGCTCCAGCACCGGGCCGAGAAAGCCCGCGTGCTCGCCGGCTTTCACCATGGCCCGGTACATCTCGTTGAACACCTGCGGGAATTCTCCCAGGGCATAAGCCAGGGTGTGGCCCTCGGCGACCCGGGAGCGCACCTGCAGCAGGGTACCTTTGATGCGCGCGCTGCGGCTCTGCTGCGCAGCCGCCTGGAGGGCTTCATCGAGTGGCAGGTTGGACTGCACGAGGGTGGCGAGCTGGCGGGTCAGCAGCGCCAGGTCACCGGCGCTGATGCCACGCCGCAGCAGCGGAATCCGCCAGCCCGAACTCGCGGGTTCCGGGCGATTGGCTACCGCCACTTCCACCGGGCGCAGGCTCTGGGTGCGCAACTGGGAGCGCACCTGGCGCTCGGAATCACCCTCGAGGACGCCGCGGACCAGCTTGCCCCGGGGGTTGAGCGCGCGATAGCGGTAGGCAGTCATGGTTCAGTCCCGCGCAATCAGGTGACCGCAGTCACCCTCATCATTTCCTCGATGCTCGTCTCACCGGCCAGGACCCGGCGCTTGCCGTCCTCTTCTATTCCCGGATAGCGCTGGCGGGCCACTTGCAACATGGCCTGTTCGCTCTCGCCGTCGTAGATCATTGTGCGCATGGCATCGTCCACCTCGATCATCTCATAGATACCGGTGCGCCCGCGGTAACCGCTGTAATTACAAGCCTGGCATCCCACCGCCTTGTAGATAGTGGGCTCCGGCGCGCCCGGCGCGACACCCAGCATTTCCCGCTGGGCCGCATTGGCGACAACCGGCTGCCGGCACTCCCTGCACAACAGGCGCACCAGCCGCTGGGCCATGACCGCGAGCAGGCTGGAGGACAACAGGAACGGCTCGATGCCCATATCCTTCAGCCGGGTCATGGCGCCGATGGCGGTATTCGTGTGCAATGTGGACAGCACGAGGTGGCCCGTCAGCGAGGCCTGCACCGCGATCTCGGCGGTCTCCAGGTCCCGAATTTCCCCCACCATCACCACGTCCGGATCCTGTCGCAGGATAGCGCGCAAGCCCCGCGCGAATGTCATGTCGACCTTGGGGTTGACCTGGGTCTGGCCCACCCCGGGCAGCATGTACTCGATAGGATCCTCGATCGTCAGGATATTGCGGCTGGCCTCGTTGATATGGGACAGCCCCGCGTACAGCGTGGTGGTTTTGCCCGACCCGGTCGGCCCTGTGACCAGGATAATGCCGTGGGGACTGTGCAGG
>JAOUDU010000442.1 GCA_029859085.1 Gammaproteobacteria bacterium
CGTACATCCCTGTACATAAAAAAAGCCAGGCACCGGGGCCTGGCTCTCCCCGACCGCGTCGTCGGGGCGCTGCGCGCGTGGCTAGCGCTTGGTGCTGCGGCTGCCGAAACGCTTGTTGAACCGGTCCACACGGCCGCCGGTGTCCATCACTTTCTGCTTACCGGTAAAAAACGGGTGGCACTCGGAGCACACATCGATGTGAAGGTCCTGGCACAGGGTCGAACGGGTCACGACCTGGTTGCCGCAGCTGCAGGTGGCAGTCACAGCCTCGTACTTGGGGTGGATATCTGCTTTCATGATGGTACTCCTCGTCAACGGCGCCGCCACCCGATCCCTGCCGGGCACCGCACCAAAAAATAGCCGCGCATCTTACCCAGACGCGAGGACAGAAGCAATAGGCAGCATGCAACAGCCGGAATCGGGTGAAAGCCGGCTCCGGATCCCGGGGCGGGGCGATATTCAACCTCCCCTTTTTGCTACACTGGCGACCTCAAGCCCACAGCCAGCCTGAAAAGGGGCGCAATGTCCGTTCTCCGCCTCGCCATCCCATCCCCGCTGCGGCGGCTCTTCGACTACCTGCCCCCAATTGGCATGGACGAATCCAGCGTGGCCGCGCTCAGGCCGGGCCAGCGCCTGTCGGTACCCTTCGGCAGCCGCCGGGTCACCGCTTACCTGGTGGCGGTATCCGGGGGCAGTGAGCTGCCGCGCGCAGCGCTCAAGCACGCGGAGGCGCTGCTGGATGCCGAACCACTGGTGCCCCCGACCCTGGTGCAACTGTGCGACTGGGCAGCCCGCTACTACCACCACCCGCCCGGGGAGGTATTCGGCGCGGCCTTTCCGCGCCCGCTGCGGGAGGGCAAACAACACCAGCCGGCCGGGGTTCCGGGCTGGCGCCTGACGACCAGGGGTATGGGCCTGCCCCCGGGCGCCCTGGCCCGGTCCCCGCGGCAGGCCGAGGCCCTGGCCCTGCTACAGGCGACCAGCGCGGTCAGCAACACCCGACTCAGGGAGCGGGGAATCACTGCCGCGGTGTTGCGCGAGCTGGGCGCAAAAGAGCTGGTCGAAAAATGCACCCTCCCGCGGCCCCCAATGGCCCCCATCGGCAGGCCCGGCCTGGCGCTCAACCCCGAGCAGTCCACGGTTTTGGCCGGCCTGCTGGCAGCCCGGGAGGGCTTCAGTTGCCATCTGCTCGAGGGCGTCACCGGTGCCGGTAAAACCGAGATCTACCTCCAGCTCATTGCCGATTGCCTTGCCAGGGGCAGGCAGGCACTGGTCCTGATCCCCGAAATCGGCCTGACTCCACAGACGCTGGACCGTTTTAACCAGCGCTTTGCCGCCCGTATAGTGGTGCTGCATTCGGGCCTGGGGGAGGCCGAGCGCTACCGTTCCTGGGAGGCCGCCCGGGACGGCAGCGCCCACATCGTCATCGGCACCCGTTCCGCCGTCTTCACCCCGCTGCGGAGCCCGGGCCTGATCATCGTCGACGAGGAGCACGATGGCTCCTACAAACAGCAGGACGGTTTTCGCTACTCCGCCCGCGATGTGGCGGTAAAACGCGGCCAGCTCGAGGCCTGCCCGGTATTGCTGGGCAGCGCCACGCCCTCACTGGAGAGCCTCCACAACGTGGCTTTGGGCCGCTACCAGCTGCATCGCCTGCGCCAGCGCGCAGGCGCGAGTGTGCTGCCGACGATTAGCGCGATCGACCTGCGCCGGCAGGAGCTGCAGGCCGGCCTGTCAGGCGCGCTGCTCGCGGCGATAGATAGCAAACTGGCGGCGCGGCAGCAGGTCCTGCTGTTCCTGAACCGGCGCGGCTACGCCCCCACCCTGCAGTGCCACGACTGCGGCTGGGTGGCCGAGTGCCTCGCCTGTGATGCCAGGCTCACGGTACACCGCCGTCCCGCCCGCCTGCGCTGCCACCACTGCGGCGCCATCCACACCCTGCCGCGCGAGTGCCCCAGCTGCCACAGCGGCGCCCTGCTGACGGCGGGGCTGGGCACCGAGCAGACCGAGGACTTCCTGCGCCGGCGCTTCGACCGGTGGCCGGTGTTCCGGGTCGACAGCGACTCGATGCAGGCACGGCACGCCATGAGCAACCTCGTGACCGAGATCAACCGGGGCGAACCGGGAATCCTGCTGGGGACGCAGATGCTCACCAAGGGCCATCATTTCCCCGCGGTGGGACTGGTGGCGGTAATCGACGCCGACGCCCTGCTGTTCAGCGCGGATTTTCGCGGCGAGGAGCGCATGGCCCAGTTGCTGACCCAGGTGGCGGGACGGGCCGGGCGCGCCGAGCAACCCGGCGAGGTAGTCCTGCAGACCCACTACCCCGACCACCCGGCAGTGCAGGCGATGCTGAACGTGGACTATTCCGCCCAGGCGCGGACGATGCTGGCCGGCCGCCAGGCCGCGGGCATGCCGCCGGCGGGCCAGCTGGTTATCCTGCGCACTGACTGCGGCGACGCGGCCCAGGGCGACAAATTCCTGCAGGCGGTGCGCGACAGGGCCCAGCCCGCCCTGCCCGCCGGGGCCCGGCTGATCGGCCCGCTGCCCTCGCCCATGCAACGGCGGGCGGGAAAGTTTCGCAGCCAGCTGATCCTGCTTGCACCGGATCGCCGGGCGGCGCAGCTGGCAGCCGACATCCTGGTTGCCGAGGCGGAGTCAGTGCCTGTGCGGCGCGGGCTCAAATGGTCTGTCGACGTCGACCCCCAGGATCTGTACTAGGCGGCCGGGCCGCGGGTGCCGCTCTAGCCACGGCGCGGACTTATAAGGATAATGGCCGGCCAGCGGGCTTCGCGGTCCGGTAACCCATTGAAGTCACTCAGGTATATCCCCTCGCAATGAAGGAACAACTTACCCGGCTCGTCCTGCAGGCGCTGGAAACACTGGCGGCACAGGGCCAATTGCCCGGCGATATCCCCACCCAGGTGCAGATCGACCGCACCCGCGACCCCAGCCACGGCGACCTGGCCAGCAATGTCGCCCTGGGCCTGGCCAGGGCGGCGGGCAAAAAACCGCGGGACCTGGCCGCGCTGATCTGCGAAGCCCTGCCCGCGGCACCTTTCCTTGCCCGCACGGAAATCGCCGGGCCGGGCTTTATCAATTTCTTTCTCTCGGGCGCCAGCAGCCAGGCGGTTGTAAAGCGCATCCTGGAGCAGGGCGAGGCATTCGGCAGGTCCGATACCGGGGCGGGCCGCAAGGTGCAGGTGGAATATGTGTCGGCCAACCCGACCGGCCCCCTGCACGTGGGACACGGCAGGGGCGCGGCGGTGGGCGATTGCATCTGCCGGCTGCTGGAGGCCACCGGCTGGGACGTGACCCGGGAATTCTATTACAACGACGCCGGACAGCAGATCAACAACCTGGCCCTGTCGGTGCAAGCCCGCTGCAGGGGCCTGGGACCCGACGACCCGGGCTGGCCCGCTGACGGCTACCGCGGCGACTACATAGAGGATGTCGCCCGGGCCTACCTGCGCGGCGACCACGTGGACGCGACTGACCGGCATGTCAGCAGCGCCGCCGACCCCGACGACCTGG
>JAOUDU010000443.1 GCA_029859085.1 Gammaproteobacteria bacterium
ATTCGCCGCACACCACGCCGCCAGGAAAATTCTCGAGGTTCTGGAAATCGAGGTACTTTTTCTCCGCAAGCTGGGACTTGAGGACTTCCTTCGCCTGCTCGGTGCGATCGGAACAGGCTGGCAGAGCAACAATCAGCGCCAGTAGCAGAGCCCGTTTTAACAACGCCGTATACTCCCTCATTGATCCGTCTCACCAGCCGTTTTGATGTTGGTTTACTTGCGGGTGCCGGCAAGTTTTGGCCTGGCTTTCGCCCTGCTGGCCGCCCTGGTCGATTTTTTCACTTGCGGTGCGCTTTTCCGAGCGGCGGGCCTGCGCCGGCGCAGCCCCGCCGCATCCTCCAGCTCCACCAGCGACTCCTCCATATAGTCGATCAGGCGCTGCAGGTGGGGCACGGATTTGCGGCAGGCCACGATACCGAAGTCGAGGTTCTCATTGTTACTCACCAGGGTGAAGTTGACCGCCGCACCGTCCATCGGGATGGAAACCGGGTACATGCCGTCGAGGCGGGCGCCGTTCCAGTAGCGCTTCTCCCGCGGCCCCGGCACGTTTGAAATAACGGTGCTGAAAGCGGGAAAGCGGCTGGACAACCCGGTCAGCTGGGTCAGCAGTAACGGCGCCTGGCTGATCCCGGTATACGCCTGGATCTCGCCGGGGGACAATTGCTGCAGTTGCGCCTTGGCGGCGTCCATGGACTCCTTGATGGTGCGGAAACGCGTGGCGGGGTCCCGTACGTTGGTGCCCAGGTCGGCGATGACCATGCCCACCGCGTTGGCCGAGTCGACATCGCCGGCGGCTCGCAGGGATACCGGCGCCATGGCCTTGAGGGACATCTTGGGCAGGTCGCGCTGCTCCTGCAGGTGTTTGCGCAGGGCGCCGGCGCACATGGCCATGACCGCATCATTGAGGGTGCCGTCGTAGGCCCTCCCCATGGCCCGAACCCGCGCAAAGGGCCAGGACTGGGCGACAAATCGCCGCGCGCCGGTAATCTGGGTGCTGACCGCCGATTTCGGGATATTGTGAAAGGGTACGGCCAGGGTCGTGTTGCGGCCCAGCCAGACGTTGGCCGATTCGCGCAGCACCCGGGCCACGTTGACGGTCCCGCCGAGCTGGCCTTTCAGTACGTCCAGTACAGCCTTGACCTCAGCTTCCTGGGGTTTGGCGCGCGGGGCAGAGGTGGCGGCGAGCTGTTGCTTGTAGAGTTCGTACGCTTCCCGGGAGAGCGGTGAGACCTTGACCTTGTTGCGGGCATTGGTCGAGTACATGCTGCTCATCAGGTGCATCGAGCCGACCCCGTCGATTGCGCAGTGGTGTGCCTTGAAATACGTGGCGAACTGGCGATTGGGCAGGCCCTCGATCAGGTGCATCTCCCACAGCGGTCGCGACCGGTCGAGCAGGGTGCTGTGCAGGCGGGAAATGAGGGCGAACAGTTCCCGGTAGCGGCCGGGCCTGGGCAGGGCGGAATGGCGGACATGGTATTCCATGTCCATATCGTCTTCTTCCTCCCAGTAAATATTGCCGGCAACCCCGAGTGGCCCGGTTTTGAGCTTTTCGCCGAAGGGGCGGCGCAGGTCGCCGTCATTGCGCAGTATATTGCCCAGGTTGGCCAGGAAGGTGGTGTCGTCCACGTCTTTGGGCAGGGTGAAAAGGTTCAGGCCGCCCACATGCATCGGGGTGCGACGCGATTCCGCTAGAAGGAAAAAGGCATCGGTGATTGGCATTCTGCGCATGGCCGGGGCTCCTGTAATTATAAAAATCAGCTGGCGAAAGTCGTCGCTAGAATAGACTATTCATTGGCGCGAGTGAAATAGTTCCGCCGCGGGCGCCGGTGGCATGAGTATTTGAGCTGCCCGCCGCCAAAGAAGGGTTTTTTTACTGCATAATCCGGTGCTCTAATTTTCACCCGGGTCGGGTGCGGGAGCCAGGTTATGGTGCTGGACAAAAAAGTGGCCCTGGTTACCGGGGCGGGGCAGGGGGTTGGCCAGGGGATTGCGCTGGCGCTGGCCGCGGCGGGTGCCCGGGTGGCGGTGACGGGTCGGACCGAGGCGAAGCTGCAAACGACCTGCGACATTATCACAAAACGCGGCGGGGTTGCCTTCCCCATGGTCTGCGACGTGAAGTCGGCGCAGTCCCTGGAGCAGTGCGTGGCGGCTGTGGTCGCCCGGTTCGGCGCCCTCAATATCCTGGTCAACAATGCCCAGGAGGTGCCTCTGGGTACCCTGGAACAGGTCTCTGACAGCAGTTTCACTGCCGGCTGGGAATCGGGCCCCCTGGCTGTTTTTCGCGCCATGAAGCTCTGCCACCCGCACCTGAAAGGGGGCGGCTGCATTGTCAACCTGGCCAGTTCCTCCGCCAGGCGCTGGGACATGACAGGCTACGGCGCCTATGCGGCCACCAAGGAGGCGATCCGGGCCCTGACGCGGGCCGCCGCCTGCGAATGGGGTGCCCAGGGCATCCGCACCAACGCCATATTGCCGCTGGCGAGTTCCCCGGGCATGGCCTGGTGGATGGAGCACAAGGCGGAGGAGGCGGCGCAGTTCCTGGACAGCATCCCGCTGGGCCGTGTGGGCGACTGCGAGGAGGATATCGGCCGCTTCGTCGTGATGCTGTGCAGCGACGCCGCTTCCTATATCAATGGCCAGAGTATCGGCGTGGACGGCGGCCAGGCTTTAATAGGCTAGCGCCTCCCGGTGGTGAATTGGCCGCTCCCGCCCCCGGGACTGCGCCGCCGCAGCCCCGAAATTTGTTCAAAATCAATAGCACTTGCTTATTGTTCCCGTATATTTAAATGGTATTATGGCGCCATAACGAATAAGGCAATTGCGTGGTACCCAGCCCGCTGCAGGACCAGCAGACAGACTATCGGACAAACACCAGCCCAGCCTGCGGGGATCCTACCCCAGAGGTGGTCGTTCCCTATGCCGGCGATGGATTGGCGGCCGGGACCGGTCGGACCATGGAACCGGCGGAAAGTTTGGTGGAAAGTTTGGCAGAAAGTTTGGTAAGAGTTGGCTAAATTCCCAAATCCCATGGCTATATTGGCCAATGGTATTTATCTTGGGGCACGGATGAAAAGCTGGACCACGGCGGCGGCAGGCTCCGCAGTGATATCAACAGGTATAATAGAGGCGGTCGACCGCCTGAAAAAGTTCAAAACCTAACTATACTAAAACGCTCAGAGGGAAAGTCTCATGAAGAAAAAAGTGCTCGCAATGTCCGTTCTTGCCGCCATCAGCTCGCAGGCGGGGGCGTTCCAGTTCGATACGGGCGATGACTGGAGTATCCGTTGGGACAATACCATCAAGGGCAACCTGATGACCCGGGTCGACCCGGCCAAGGCCCGGGTCGTTGATCCGTCCGAATTCACCAGTGCGCGCCTGGCAGACGACTCGGACTACTCGGTCAACCGCAAGAACGGCGGCATAGTCAGCTCCCGGGTAGACATCAACTCCGAGCTGGACGTGGTCTGGCGCCGGGACTGGGGCTTCCGCATCAGCGGCGCCGGCTGGTACGACGCAGCTTACGAGAACAGC
>JAOUDU010000444.1 GCA_029859085.1 Gammaproteobacteria bacterium
GGATGTAGCGCTGGCAATTCGCGAGGAGGCGTCGCCGCCGAAGATTGTGCTTCTTTCATCCTGGAATATGCCAAGCCAGGAGCATACATCCCACGTAGACGCCTTCCTGGCCAAGCCGGTGAAGCCGTCCGCACTGCTGGACACCATCATGCTGGCCTATGGCAAGCAGGTGGTGCGCCGGGAGCGCGGCCTGGGTCGCGGGGCGGGACCCACCGACCTGGTTGCGATCCGTGGCGCGAAGGTCCTGGTTGTAGACGATTCAGAAATAAACCTGCAGATCGCCTGCGAACTACTGGAAAAAGTGCCGCTGGTACTCGATACAGCCAAAGATGGCCAGGAAGCGGTAAACAAGGTGATGGCAAATCACTACGACTGTGTGCTGATGGATATCCAGATGCCGGGTATGGACGGCTATGCGGCCACCAACCTGATCCGCGAGACCTATGCCCTCGACGCGCTGCCGGTACTCGCGATGACGGCTAATGTTATGGCGGAAGACCGCAATCGCACCCGGGAAGCGGGAATGAACGGTCACGTCGGCAAGCCGGTCGATCCATCCGAGCTCTACCGGATCCTGCTGGAATTTATTCCCGAAGCCGACTACACCGGCAATCTGCCGAGTGCTTCCAAGGCCGCTGAAAATATATCGTCGGCCGCGGAACTCGAGCCGTTGCCGGACACTCTCCCGGGCCTGGATATCAAACGCGGCCTGGCTCGACTGGCCAATAATGAATCACTCTTTCTCAAACTGCTGCATGACCTGGTACACCAGTATGCCGACAGTCCCGCCGCCATTCGGCAAATGGTGTTGGACAACAGGATCCAGGAGGCGCGCCAATTCGCCCATAAACTGCGTGGCATTGCCAACAACCTGGGAGCTTTCAGTATCGGCAGCTGCGCCGAGTCCATCGAAACCACGGTCCAGGAAGGCAACGCGATAACCCCGCAACAGGTGGCGGATCTGGCAACCGCGTTGGCAGAAGTGGCTGCATCAATGCCAGGGCTGGAGGCGCTGCGGCCAGCTCCTGAAAGCCGGGACGACTCCGCGGAAATAGACGTCGCGGCAGTGTTTTCCGAGCTCAAGCAGGCTGTTGCATCTTTTGATCCATGCGCAGTGGAGCTCGTTGACAAATTGCTTGCCAGCCAGGCCAGCGGCAGTGACGGTCACAGCCTGCTGAGCTCCGCCAGGGAATTTCTCGACGATTTCAGTTTTCCGGAGGCAGAACAGTTGTTGTCTCAGGCTGATACCAGCGCGTTTGAACTGACATGAAATCTGTTCAGTCATTACTCTGGCCACTATTTCTGCTGGCAATGTGCCTGTCAACAGGTTCACCCGCGGCTGTCATGGTCGACCAGCTGACCCAACCGGTGTCAATTGCCGGCCAGTGGCAGTTCAGGATCGGGGACGATCCCAGCTGGGCCTCTGCGCAACTGCAGGACAGCGATTGGGATTCGGCCGGAATGCCTTCGCTGGCATCGCGGAACCCGGTGGAGTACGCCGGCATGGCCTGGTATCGACAAACGATACAGCTCGATTTGAACAATACTTCCGTGCGGCAGCAACTGGGTGCCCTGGGTGTCACCCTCGGTGCTGTCAGCAGCGCCTACGAGCTCTATGCCGGAGGACACAAGTTAGGCGGAGTTGGCGCGCTGCCACCAGAACCCGAAGTGGTGTACGACCGGTATAAGACCTACTCCATACCCCGGTCTGCAATTGATGACCAGGGCCGACTGGTACTCGCGATGCGCGTTTGGCGGGCAGAAGGTGACAACGGCGACAACCCGTACCAGGGACCGTTTTTGCTCGGAAATATCGGCGACCTGCGCTACGACGCGCTGTTACAGGCTGTTGTACCCAACCTGGTGATGACCGCCCTGTACCTGGCTATCGGCCTGTATCACCTGCTGATCGCGCGGCGCAATCCGTCCATGCGGGAGTTTTTCTGGTTCGGTTGGTTCGCGATCGCCCTGGCCTTTTACTCATTCGAAACCACCCAGTTCAAGTACAGCCTGGATATACCTTTTATCCTGCATAAGAAACTGGAGTATTTCTCGCTTTACATGATTCCCTTTTTACTGACTGAAACCCTGGTCAGGGTAATCCGGATTCGCCTGAACCTTGCCGGGCGGGCTTTCCAGTATATCTTCCCGGTAGCAGCCGTGGTTGTAGCAGCAGTGCCCAACCTCGACATTCACTACCTGACCTTACCTGTTTTCCAGGCGCTGGCAGCGCTCTGGTCTGTCGGCATCGTGCTGTTGATGGCCTGGCATGGCTGGCAAGGGAATCGACGGGCGCGAGCGATCCTGGGCATCATGCTGCTGGGGTCCTTCGCCGTATTCAATTACGTGATGACTGACAGCAGCCTGGTGAGCACCGCAACCTACCTGCTTCATTTCAGCTTTGCGATGATCATCCTGTTCATGGCGGTGCTGATGGCAAATACCTATACCGCCACCCTGGCCAAACTGGAACAGTCGGTAGAGCAGCGCACCGCAGACCTGCAAAGAACCAACCGTGAACTGGAGAAAGCGGTAGCGGTGAGGAGCCAGTTCCTTGCCAACATGAGCCACGAATTGCGCACACCGATGAACGCTATTATCGGTCTCACCCACCTGGGCCTCAAAACCGGGCTCACCGAGCAACAGCGCGGCTACCTGACGACGGTGGACCAGTCGGCACATGCCCTGGGCGGTATCATCGAAAGTATTTTCGATTTTTCCAAACTCGAAGCCGGAGAGCTGGAATGCGACCAAAAGCCGTTTTCGCTGGATGATGTCATTGCCAGGTTAGCGGCCGGCTACCGCTCCCAGGCGGAGGAAAAGGGTCTGGACATCAGCTTTGACCGGGATCCGGCTATTCCTTGCTCCCTGGTGGGTGACGGGCTGCGACTGGGCCAGGTGCTGGCGCACCTGACCAGCAATGCGATTAAATTCACTGAGCATGGCCAGGTGCGTTTTGCGGTGCGACTGCTGGAGCAGGCTGAAAACCGGGTCACCCTGGAGTTCAGTGTTGCGGATAGTGGTATCGGCCTGAGTGCCGAGCAGCAGGGGCACTTGTTCGAATCTTTTTCCCAGGCAGATGCGTCCAATACCCGCAGCCGCGGGGGTGCCGGCCTTGGCCTGGCGATCTCCAAAGCGCTTGCAGAATTAATGGGCGGATCGATTTCCGCCCAGAGTACGCCTGGTGTCGGCAGCACCTTCTCCCTGCGCTTGCCGCTGGCTGTTGCCAACCCCGATGCTGGCGTCGCCAGGGAGCAGTCACCGGCAACAGGTGACGGCGAAATCGATCTCTCGCCCGTCTATGGGGCCCGTGTGTTGCTGGTAGATGACTCCGAGATCAACCTGCAGGTCGCAAGCGAGCTTCTGGGCCAGGCGCGCCTGCACATAGACCTGGCACATAACGGGCAGGAGGCGGTAGATCGCGCCCGCAGTTCCCGCTATGACTGTGTTTTGATGGATATCCAGATGCCCGTAATGGACGGCTACACTGCGACCACTCAAATTCATGCACTCGACGGATGTTCAGAG
>JAOUDU010000445.1 GCA_029859085.1 Gammaproteobacteria bacterium
TTAAAGCAAATCCTTCTGATATGGGCTGGGGTGGTTTTCGCATCGGTCCTGAGGGCCTTTACCGGCTTCGGCTTTGCCTTGGCAGTTGTGCCTGTATTGGCCGTGTTTCTGGCGCCTGCCGAGGTGGTGGTATTGGCGGCCTCATTGGCGCTTGTTCTTGGGTTTATTTCAGTGCGCGTCTGGTGGGGCGTTTTCACGTTGCGCGAGGTTCTACCGCTCATCCTGTTTGCCTTGCTGGGTACGGTAATGGGTGCCTCCCTGTTGACGGGCATGTCGGGGGGGAGTTTTCAGCTGTTAGCGGGGATAGCCGTACTTCTGGCGTGTGTGGGAATTACTGTATCCCGGCCATCCACTCCTGTGGATAGCCCGGTACTGACAGGAAGCGCTGGATTCATCTCTGGCCTGATGAACGGCGCACTGGCGTTACCCGGGCCGCCAATCATCGTCTATGCATTGCTGACGGAGTTCGACCCCGCGCGCAGCAGGGCGCTGATGACGCTGTTCTTTTCAGTGTCATCCGTGCTCGCGCTGGCTTCCTACGTCGTCGCGGGCCTGTACGTCCCCGGTACGCTCTGGTACGTCGTATTGGCCCTGCCCGCGCTCTACCTGGGCAATCGTCTCGGCACCGCACTGTTTTTGAAGTACTTCGGGCAATTTTATCGACGAGTGGCCGTACTCGTCCTGCTCGCCATGGGCATCATGGTCATTGTAAGGGCCCTATAAATAGCCCGTAAAACGCCAAGGTAGATGGAAGCGACAATGAACAATCAGCCAGACCGCGCGAGCGCACCGGGGGTAGTTACAGGCCCTGTTGCATCCTCAACCGCTCAACCGCTGGCGGGGCACCGCATCACCCTGACCCTGCTCATGCTGGCCTATACCCTGTCGATGGGCGACCGAATGATTCTCTCGATCCTGTTTCCGGACATCAAGGCGGAATTCGGCCTGACGGATACGCAGCTCGGCTTGTTGGGCGGCATTTCATTCGCACTGTTTTACGCCACCATGGGCCTGCCCATCGCGCGCCTTTCCGACCAGTACAGCCGAAAGCGGATCATTATCACCAGCCTGGTTGTTTTCTCGCTGATGACAGCCTTCAGCGGCCTGGCCGCGGGGTTCATCAGCCTTTTGATTCTGCGAATCGGTGTAGGCATCGGTGAGGCTGGTGTGAACCCTGCGAGCCACTCGATTATCGCTGACTATTTCCCGCCCCAGCGACGGGCGTTCGCCATGGCCATCCTGATGCTGGGGGGCAGCCTGGGCATGATGCTGGGTTTTGTGGGCGGCGGTTTTATCGCCGAAGCCTACAACTGGCGCATTGCTCTGGTCTCAGTGGGTGTTCCCGGGCTATTTCTGGCCGTAGTTATGGCCAGATCCCTGAGGGAGCCGGCCAGGGGCACCTATGAAACAGAAGCGCCTCCCCCTCCCCCGCCCATACTCACCACCGCAGCCGCCATGTGGGCCAATCCCGCCATGCGCCACCTGATCGCAGGCTCGGTTGTCGCCGGGTTGGTGGGCTATGGTTTTACCCAATGGTTGCCCACGTTTTTCATCAGGGCGCACGACCTCAGCCAATCCCAGACCGGTATGCTGATGGCTGTCCTGTTCGGCATCTCCGGTGCGATCGGCGCGCTGGTCGCCGGGAAGTGGTTTGATCGGCTGTCCAACCGGGGATTCCAGTACGGCATGTGGATGCTGGCCATTGTACCGTTCTTCACTATCCCGCTCTTTATCCTGGGGTTATTGGCCGACAACCTGACCACGGCGATTCTGCTGTTTATTGTCCCGGGATTCGCGGCCAACTATGTCATCGGCCCAACCATCGCGATGATCCAGACCCTGTCACCTGTTCACATGCGCGCTGTTTCCTCGGCTATCAAGATGCTCTGCCTCAACCTCATCGGGATGGGCATTGGGCCATTGCTGGTGGGTTTGCTGAGCGATCTGCTCACCCCGCGCTATGGGGAGGACGCTTTAGCCGTCGGCTTGGCCTACTTTACGCTCGTAGGGCTTTGGGGCTCCCTGCATTTCTGGCTCTGCGGCCGGGCCCTGGCGAAACAGAACAAGCGGGGTTGAACAGAATGATTTACATGTCTCCAGAGAAAGGGCGACCACTATGGGTTTTGTGAAAACGTATGAAGAAATTCTGGAACACAATAAAGAGCACGCTGATTTCTACGATGCCGAGATGCTGACGCTTGTCTGGGAAACCGAATCTGGGGTCATTGAGAAACTGCTGCCTCCTCCGCTACAACCGGCGTCGAAGCCGGCGGTAGTCGCGTTTCTCGCCAACTACCCGTCTACCAACTTCAGCCCAGGGTATCTGGAATCTGCCCTGCTGGTAAGTGCGAGCTTCGATGGCCAGGAAGGTTTCTACTGCCTTTCGATGCCCGTGACCAATGACATGGGCATGGCCGGTGGACGAGAAAGATTTGGCTACCCGAAGAAGATGGCGAATATTGCGTTCCAGCGCGAGGGTAACACGGTTGTAGGCTGGACAGAGCGACATGGGATCCGGTTCATGCAGGTCAAGGGAAATCTGACGGGCAAGATCAACGACAACTCGGCCATGGACGAAATATTGCGCTTCGGCGTCAATCCGGATGGCGAGTACAGCTACTTTGGTTTCACCTTCAAGCATTCTCCCTCCCCGGTGGCAGGCGAAGCATTTGACTACCCACCGAGACTGGTTCAGGGAGAAACGGTCTTCAGGCCCAGGATCTTCACCTTCGCGGAAGTCGAAATCGAGGTGACCCCATCGGAATTCGACCCCTGGCATGAGGTACCGGTGAAACACATGCTGGGTGGGTTCTATTCGGTAGGTGATAACAGCATGCTCAGGGGGCAGGTAGTCGCTGAGGCGGATCCCATTGAATTTGCGCCCTACGCATTTTTGAAATGGGAATGGGCGACATCATAGGCAACACTGCAAGGCCATACCCATCTCCCCGCACCGGTTGAAGCAGCCTGTTCGGTGAACCCCAAATGAAATAGGTAAATAGCGTGATTGACCTGAGAGCCGTTAACAAGACATTTGTAGCAGACATCACAGGTGTGGATGTTCGTCACCTGTCCGATGCTGAGTTTAACGAGTTATATACTGCATGGCTTCTGTTTGGGGTATTGCGATTGCGCAATCAGCCAGTAGACGAAAATGAACTCCAGGCATTCAGTGCGCGATTCGGCCCTCTGGAACAAATACCCATGGGCAAACAATCTGACACAGAGAACGCCAAGATCAGGAATCGCTACGTACTTCAACTATCGAACATCATCATAGACGGAAAACCCATTGGCGGACTCGGCAACGCTGAAGCCAACTGGCATTCGGATATGACGTACGTGGAAGCACCCCCACCAGCAAGCGTTCTGCTGGGCGTCGAAATACCCGAGCAAGGCGGCGATACGCATTTCGCCGATCAGGCCGCCGCTTACGAAGCGCTTCCCGAATCACTCAAGCATCGAATCCGTGACCTGACTATCAAGCATGACGCCGCCCATACGAGCACCGGTGAACTGCGAGCGG
>JAOUDU010000449.1 GCA_029859085.1 Gammaproteobacteria bacterium
CCCAGCACCAGGCGCCACGCCTGCAGGTCGCTCTTGGCGGTGAAGCGCACAATATCATCCCTGGTGAGATACTCGTTGATTTTCATATCGCGCTCCCTTCAGGCTCCGGTCGCTGCGCATCCGGGGTTATTGTATGGCCGCGCGCCCGCCTGGAAAGGCCCCGTGACCGAGACGCCACCCGGCCGCCACTGTTGTCAACGTAGCACAAGCCGCGGCGCTACTGTAGACCCGTGTCACCAATACCCGTGGAGCGCCCATCTTCGGCCAGCCGCTGGATGTTGTCTCCGGTCAGTGCCGCCAGGAAACTCTCGAGATCCCGCAGCTGCCGCGGCGTCAGCCCGAGCGGCTGCAGCAGCGGATCGAGTTCCGCATGTGGCACTGCCCCCTCATTGTAGAAGCGCAGCACACTGGCCAGATCGGGCAGTGAGCCGTCGTGCATATAGGGCGCCGTCAATGCGATGTTGCGCAGTGACGGCGTCAGGTAGCGCCAGCGATCCCCGGCCTTGCCGGTAGCCTCATAGCGGCCCAGGTCGTTCGCTTCGGGCCGGGAGAAACTTACCTCAGGCACCACTTCGACTCCCGGCGCCAGGCGCACCTTGCCGGTATCACCGTCCGGGGCCAGCATCGCCCGGGCATAGCCAATGCCGGTATCGTGAAAGGCACCATCACTGAACAGCGCATGATCGGCGCTGACCGTATGGCAGCGCGCACAGCCGGCGCTGTTGAACAGGGCAAAACCGCGCTTTGCCGCCGCGCCGAGCGCCTGTTCATCCCCACCGAAGTACCAGCGATCGAAGGGGGATCCCGCTGAGACCAGGCTGCGCTCATAACTGGCAAGTGCCTGCCCGATGGTCTCGATGCCGGGGCCCCGGCCAAAAGCGGCTTCAAACAGCCCGCCATAGTCGGGTGCTGTGCGCAGTGTCTCGATCACAAACCCCACCGAGGGATTTGCCATTTCGTTCTCCCTCAGCAGGGGCTGCCAGACCTGGTTTTCCAGGCTGGATTCGCGCCCGTCGTGAAACAGGTGCTGGCGATAGCCGACGTTGTAGAGCGAGGGTGCGTTGCGCTTGACGAACCGTCCCTCGATACCCACGGGTGTACGCATTTCATTCTGGGTAAAGCCCTGTTCGGGGATATGGCACATGGCGCATGACAGGGTGCGGTTGAATGACAGGCGGCGGTCGAAAAACAGCTTTCGCCCCAGGTCGATTTTTTCCCGGCTGGGCGGATTGTCCGCCGGGACAGGCGGAGTTGGCAGGCCCAGCGGCGCAACAGTGACGGGCACCGTGTCAGCGCGCACCCCGGTGCCGGCGACCGCCAGCGCCCGGGAAGGTGCCGGGGGCGGTGCAGCGATGGCGGGGATCGCTGGCGCGGCCACGCACGCCGACAGCAACAGCGAGGGCAGAAGACACCGCTTCAGGCGTGAATGCTGCATTGACATGGCCATTATTTTTGCTATATCCCCATTTCGATCTAAGCTGGGTTATGTCTGGGTAAGAGAGGATCAGATTATGCGATGGATATTACTGCTTGTTGCCCTGTTGGCAAACCAATTGGCTTTCGCAGACGAAACCTGCATGTCCCCGTATATGGCGAAAATCAAGGGCCAGGAAGATTTCGTCTACGTCTGGACCCTGGGGGTTGAAGGCGTGGGGGACGAGCAGGACAAGCTGGTCACCGTGGACGTCAACCCGAAGTCCGCCAATTACGGCAAGGTGGTCAGCAGCCTGTCTGTGGGCGGGCGCAACGAGGCGCATCACACCGGCCTCACCGACGACAGGCGCTTCCTGTGGGCGTCGAGCCTGGACACCAGTAAAATCTTTATATTCGACATCCACACCGACCCGGCCAAACCCACGCTGCACAAGACCATCAGTGATTTTGTCGCCAAAAGCGGGGGGGTAGTAGGCCCCCACACGAGCTACGCCCTGCCCGGCCGGATGATGCTCACCGGCCTTTCCAATAACCGCGACCACGGCGGCCGCACTGCGCTGGTGGAGTACACCAACGCCGGCGATTACATCGTTACCCACTGGATGCCCACCGACGACAACCTGCAGGGCGCGGTCAAGTCCGGCCAGTTTGCCGACGGCTATGGCTACGACGTGCGCGCCCTGCCCCGCAAAAACCTGATGGTGACCTCGTCCTTCACCGGCTGGAACAATTACATGATGAACCTGGGCGCGCTCATGGCCGATGCCGAGGCGATGAAGGCCTTTGGCAATACGGTGGTAGTGTGGGATTTGCATGCGCGCCAGCCGAAAAAAATCCTCGATGTGCCGGGGGCACCGCTGGAGTTGCGCTGCGCCTGGGGCGAGTCGCACAACTATTGTTTCACCAGCACGGCGCTGACCTCCAAGGTCTGGCTCATTTATGAAGACGACAAGGGTGAGTGGCAGGCACAAGATGTCGGGGATATCGGCGACGCGGCCAAGATCCCGCTGCCGGTGGACATTTCCATCGCCGCCGACGACTCCCGCCTCTGGGTCAACACCTGGAACGACGGCATGACCCGGCTCTACGACATCAGCGATCCGCACAAAGCGAAGCAGATCTACTCGAAGAAAATCGGGGAGCAGGTGAACATGGTGTCCCAGAGCTGGGATGGCAAACGGGTTTACTATACCTCCTCGCTGCTGGCGAACTGGGACAAAAAGGAGCCCGCCGGACCCGACCTGCAATACCTGAAGGTGTACGACTTCGACGGCAGGGAACTGAAACAGACCCTGAGCATCGACTTTCTCGCGGCAAAACTCGGGGCCCCGCACCAGATGCGGTTCGGGGCCTACGCGCTGTACGGTGAAAAAACCGCCAGCCGATGAGTGCTATCAGCCCCCGGGTGGCGCTGTCCGCCGCCCTGCTCTGCTTCGCCGCGGTCGCCTCCGGGGCGCCCGCCCAGGTGCTCGATCCCGGCTACGGCCCACTGCAATATAAACCGCCAGCCGCGGGCAGCTACCAGCTGCCGCCACTGGGAGTCGCAGTCGATGGCAAGGTGCTCAACGATCTCGGTGAACGGCTGACGCTTTATGACCTGTTCGACGACAAACTGGTATTGCTGGGTTTCATCTATACCCACTGCTCCGATATCAACGGCTGCCCACTGGCCAGTTTTGTCATGAAAAAGGTACAGGGTCGCCTGGCGGAGGACACCGGCCTGGCGCAGCAGGTGCGATTGATCAGCCTGAGCTTCGACCCCGCCCAGGATACCCCCGCCGCACTGGTCGACTACGCCAGGCACTTTCGGCGCCCGGGCTCGGACTGGCAGTTCCTGACCACCGCCTCGGAGACAGAGCTGCAGCCCATCCTTGACGGCTACGGCCAGTGGCGCCAGCGCGAATACGACAGCAATGGCGAATTGACTGGAAGCATGTCCCACATACTGCGGGTCTTTCTCATCGACCGGCAGCACCGGATCCGCAATATCTACAGCAGCGGGTTTCTCGACGCCGACACGGTAGTCAATGACCTGCGCACCCTCGATATCGAGTCGCGAGCTGCGACCGGGTCGTAATTACCCGGGCAGG
>JAOUDU010000448.1 GCA_029859085.1 Gammaproteobacteria bacterium
CCGCTGCCTGGCGATCCGGGGGTCGGTGGTATAGCTGGCGGTCTCCGGGGGCGGCACCGGGTTCTGGGCCTCCCACAGGCGCAGGGTGCGGTTGCCGCTGTCCTGGTTCAGCATATGGTGCAGGGCCGTGGTGCCGGTGCGGGGCAGGCCGACGATAAACAGCGGCTTCACCACCTGCTCATCGCGGACCTCGGGATGGGCCTTGAGGTAATCGACAATCTGCAGGCGGGTGGTGAGGCCGGCGTTGATCGTCATCTGGGCGCGGATGCGGCCAAAATCATTGAGGCGGGCCTCGGTGTTGAGGGCATTCACCAGGCGCTCCAGCGGTTCGCGGTAATCGTCGCCGCCGAAATCGCTGAGGCCGGTTTGGTCACGCGCAGCCTGCAGCAGTTGTTCTATCTCCAGCACCCTTTACACCCGTCACTTGGCAATGACTGGCAAGCCTATTACCGGGAGCTGTTGCGGGCAATGGCGCGGCCGGATAAATTCGCGCTGACCGGTGCCAAGGTTGCCCTGAGGTGCAACTGGTACAGGATACAGAACCGGGACATGGTCGCGGTGGGCTCGATGCCTGTCCGCCCCAGGCCGCAAAACTTTATTCCTGCAGCAACCGCGTGCATTATGTCGACTTCGTTTTCATACCCAAGGAGCAAGCCCATGAAAGTCGCACTCGTCCCCATCAATATCGGCATGCAGTCACTGCAACAGATGGTCGGCCTGGCCCAGCTGGCGGAGTCCCTGGGCTTCGAGTCCGTGTGGACCTTCGAGCACGTGATGGTGCCGCTGGAATACGAGTCGCGCTATCCCTACAGCAAGGACGGCAAGATGGGTGGCGGTTCCGACGCCGCGTTTCTCGACCCGCTGATCGCCCTCACCGCGGTGGCGGCCCATACCAAGACCCTGCGCCTGGGCACCGGCGTCAATATCCTCTCCCAGGCCAACCCGCTGCTGCTGGCCAAGCAGGCCGCCACCCTCGACCTGTTGTCCAACGGGCGCTTCATGCTCGGGGCCGGTATCGGCTGGCTCAAGGAGGAGTTCGACGCGATGGGCGTGCCCTTCGAGCGCCGGGGCGCGCGCTTCGACGACTACGTGGTGGCCATGCGCAAGGTCTGGTCCGGCGAGGTGGTGGAGCACCACAGCGACTTTCTCGACTGGTCCGGCTTCCAGAGTTACCCGCTGCCGGTGCAGAAAGGCGGTGTACCCATCATCGTCGGCGGCTCGAAGGGCAAGGCGTTCGAGCGCATCGCCCGCCTCGGCGACGGCTGGTTCGCCCCCACCAACGACGCCGCCAGCCTGGCGCCGATGCTGGAAGAACTGAAGGCCGCCTGCAGCACGCAGGGGCGCGACTACGGCAGCGTGGAAATCACCTCCATGTGGGACACCAAGGGGGGCATGGACGCCATCAGGGCCTTCGAGGATATCGGCGTGTCGCGGGTGATCGTACCGCTGTTCATGCTGGGGCGCGACCCGGTGGCGGGCCTGAACAAACTGGCCGACGACATTATCGCGAAACTGGCCTGAGGTTACCGGCGGGCTTTACCAGGCCCGCCGCCTGTACTCGCCGGGTGAACAGCCCTCGCTGTTGCGAAACGCACGGCGAAAGTTGGCGGCGTCCTGGTAACCCAGCTCGGCGGCGATTGCCTCGACGCTGTGGTCCGTTTCCCTCAGGTGCTGGCGCGCCCAGCTGCCCAGGATAGCTCCCCTGATCTGGCGAAAACTGGTTCCCTCCCGCTGCAGGCGCCGGTTCAGGGTGCGCTCTGACATGTGCAGCCTGGCAGCGGCCGCGCCCAGGTCGGGCAGTGGGGGTTCACTCGAGCGCAGCAGGGAGTCCACATACTGGGTATAGGGAGACTTCTCCTTGCCCTCCAGTTCCCGGATGCGCTGCGCCAGTGTCAGGGTGGCGTCGTGCCACATCCCGGCGTTGTAGTAGGGGGACGGCAGGTCGAGGCACTCGACGGGTAATTCCACCGCGCTGCAAGTGGCGTCAAAGCTGACGGGACCGTGCAGCCAGTGTGCATATTCAGCGGCGTAGCCCGGTGCCGGCAGGGCCATGCGATACCTGGCGTTGTCGAGCCTGCGGCCGGTCAGTGTCTCGACGTAATTCTGGACCAGCATCAGCCCGGTTTCCGTGTGGAAGCGCTCGGTGGAACCGGTGTCATGCAGGAAGCGGAACTGCACCGACAGCCCCTGCAGGCTGGATGACAGCTCTAGCCGCATGTAGCTGATGTGCAGGCGGGTATAGTTCTGCATGACCTGCAGCCCTTCGCGCACGGTCGGCGCCATCGCCGCCGCGGCGCCGATGGATCCCAGGGCGATGATATTGGTGTGGCGGCCGATGACCAGCCCCAGTTGCTCGTTGCCGCTCAGCCTGCGCCCGCTTTCCAGGATGGCCAGGAAATCTGCCATGGGAATATCACCACCGGTTTCCAGTTCCCGACGGCTGAGCGATGTCCCCGCCAGCAGCAGTTGGTCGGAAATGCCCTGGCGCAGGATTTCCCTGAGTACGAAGCGGGCATAAACCGGACTGACATTTTCCATAGAGCATAAATTTGACAATTTGGCGGATTATGACACCCAAATGACGGGTAATACACTCTTTCTGCCCACCTCCTTCCGGGATACTGGCCCCGTTGAACATTCACTGGCGGAGGAGCTGGGTTATGGAACAGAAAGACAATCTCGATCTGGTGGCGCTCGAGGCCGCAAAGCAGCATATGGGCGGTTTCGCCTGGCCAACAGTGGTACTGGGTATCGTGTTATTGGCTGCCTACCTCGTGACCCCGGCCCTGGTCGTCACGGGAGTTATGCCCCTGCTCGTCGCGGTACCGCTGGTGGGCTTGGTAACCTACGCATCCTATACGGTCCTGCACGACGCCGCCCACGGGTCGATCAGCGGCAGCCATACGTCACTGCGCTGGGTGAACGAGTCCATGGGTTATATCGCGGCCTGGATATTCATGATGCCGCTGACAGCCCACCGGCACGAGCACCTGGCGCACCACAGGCATGCAAACAGGCCGGAGGAGGATCCCGATTTCGTGGTGGCCGACATGACCCGCTCGCCCTTTCACGCCCTGCGGGCGGCAGCGAGAATCTATACCGGCCAGTTCAGTTACTATTTCACACACCGCTGGAACAAGGGTCCCCGCTCACAGAACCTGTACCTGTGCCTGGAGCTGTTCGCCGCAGTTGCCCCTCGCCTGGCGTTTGTGGCCGCGGGCTTCTGGGTCGAAGGCCTGGCCCTGTTCGCCATCGGCTGGCTGCTGGGCATCGCCCTGGTGATGTTCCTGTTTGCCTATATCGTGCACACGCCCCACCAGTCCGTAGGGCGTTACGTCGATACGTCTACCTTCGTGATTGATGGCCTGGGCGGAAAACTGGCAACCCTGCTCTGGGGCTTCCAGAACTATCACTCGATACACCACCTGTTCCCGCGCGTTCCGTTCTACACCTACCGCGCGGTGTTCGAGGAAATCGAACCGGTCATGCTGGCAAAAGGCGCCCCGATCTACCGCATCGGTTTC
>JAOUDU010000447.1 GCA_029859085.1 Gammaproteobacteria bacterium
CGGGGGTGGCGGTTGTGCCGAAAGCAGACGCGTCAAAGGACAGCGTGGTATGCACATGCAGATCGCCAAAGTAGGCATTGCGCTCGGGGTTGGCCTCAGGGCGGTTATCGTTGAGCCGCTCAGGTGCAGCGAAGCTGACGATTTCATCACTTGCCGGTATCACCGTGTTGGTCGTGCGATAGTATTCCCTTGCCTCTGCTCGCTTATTTTCTTCGGATTGGTCGCCGGAACAGGCGGCTGTCAGCGCGATGGCAGCAATGATTGCGGAGCGCAAAAGCATATAACTGATCTCTTTTAGTCAGAGCGTCCTCGCTGACAGCATTGGAATTGCTCAATCAACGTCGGCAGCCTGTCAAGTTGCTTGTTCTGAAACTGAATCCGTAAATCTTGATATCGTTATTATGGAGTCATGCGATCAAGCTGGGGAATCATTATCGGCCATATTGTCGGCGACTCCCGGGCTGATCGAGTCTATCCCTGCGCCACAGCTTGGAGCGCTGAAACACCAGAGGGTAAACCGGTTGCATGGGCTCAAACCGTATATTCTTCGTGTTCAACCAGTCAGCCAACGCATGTAACTGCTCCTGATCAGCTGTTTCTATAGGTTCCAGCACCCGTTCGTACATCCATTGGCTGTAAGGCGTGCACAGCCGCTTTCCCTCGCTGCCATTCAGGCGATAATCAACCTGCCCGATAAAACGGGGCAGGGTTTCCGCCTTGGGGTGCTGGCTGATCCAGTGTGCCGTTTTATCGATTACCGCGTGAATATGGTGCAGTTGGTCCCGGCACTGCGACTGCAGTATCGGCACCAGACTCTCGGGGATGTCATCGCCGGGCAGCCATTCGCCAATGTGCTGTGGGGTCGCACCCATGCGTTCAAGCCAGGCATGCAAATGTTGGCGCGGCTGGATCAAATGCTTTCGGGGGTAGGGGTCCAACGCAAAATGGGCATGTAATGGCCCGTACAGGGAAAAATCGCCGTAACAGGGCCGCCCGCCCAACAAATAGTTG
The DNA here is from genome assembly GCA_029859085.1 of Gammaproteobacteria bacterium. Taxonomy (GTDB): domain Bacteria; phylum Pseudomonadota; class Gammaproteobacteria; order Pseudomonadales; family Halieaceae; genus JARRPM01. Next base: position 1,012 of record JAOUDU010000447.1, read on the forward strand.
TGTCGGGAAAAGTGATCATCCAGCCAATCCAGCAATTCCAGCGTCCATGCCTCAAGTGTCGGTATGTTCGACTTGTTAATACCCAGCATCAATCGGGGGACGATGCCGAATTTAAAAGCGGGCTTGATGCCGCCCAACCACCGGATCGCCTTTGGCCAGTCCGGCTGGCGGTTATTGCCAAAGGCATTGAGGATATAAAGGAGGTTATGTCGTTTGAAGTTCCAGCGGTAGTGCATCGCCGGGTAGACCAACCAGTCGTCGCCTAACAGCTCAAACAGGGAAGACACCACTTGCTGCTTCAAACCCGGCGGAGTGATCGAGCGCTCCTTGTGAACAGACTCCAGTTCGTCCAGGATAATGCTGCTGTCCTGGATACACTCTCCCCGGGGCGTCCTTACAACCGGGACAACACGCCAACCGCCGGTGGCGGGTTTGATGACCTCGTTGGCGATCTTTTCCGACACTGGGATCTGGATAAAGGGAAGGCCTTTATAAAGCAGGTACGAACGAACTTTGGCAGTGTAATAAGAGACCTGTGACCCGTACAGATGGTAGTGTTCATCCATCGTATTGATCACTTGGATTCATTCAGGATGCTTGTTCAATTATTCATCGGGTCAAGCCAGATCGGGCTCGTCCAGGCCCGTTCCTGGATTGTCGCCGGCACGCGGGGATCGGGCTCGCGTCCAAGGCGGATGGCGTCGTAGCTGGACCAGCGGCAGGTCGGGTTCATCAACACCCGCACATAATAGAAGGCGTTCTGCGCCGCGTCGTAGTCGGGGTCATGCCAAAGCGTTTTCAGTTCGCCGGCGCCGGAGCCCGCGCTGAAGCTGCAGGTCCTGAGATCGACGCTCGCGCCATTGTTGGGGCAGCGACCCGTTACAGGGTCTACCGCGAGACCGTCAGCGCAGGCAATGTCGACCACCTTTTCGTGGGTTTGACCCAGCGTATCAACCCAGCCCTTGACCATTTGTACCCGTTGCAAGGGCGCGTCCATCGGGTCGCGGGTCGCCCAGACAAAAAAGCCGGGGGACGTCTGCTTTGTGGCGTCCGGCCGCAGCACGCCGCCCATGGGCACGCCGCCGGCCATCAGGGATTGAATCGCGTTGTGGTCGTTCGCTACCGCCTCGTCAATGCCCCAGCCTGCATAAAAACGCACGGCCATGCGCGGGCCGGACGTGGCATAGGTTTCACGGCGGGCGAGTGCATCGAAAATCGCCTCGCGCGTATTTTCAGGGGCCCAGACCCCGGCCAGGCCGCCGGAGGTATGAAATTTGAGTGTCGATTTGTAGGCCTTTGCGCCTTCCGGCTTGTCGTCCCTGAGGCGTCGGAACGCCGATGAGGTGACGGCACCGACCGCTCCCCGGTAATCCCATTCCTCGACATCGCCCGGGTTGGAGTTGTGGCTGTCAGTGGCGCCGATGAAGCCGACCTGCAGCGGATTGAACCCCAGTTGCTGGTCAAGCTCGAGACCGACCTCGAGCCCCTGGCGAACAAAACCGGTTTGAAACGCGCAACCGGTGGTTTCGCCCGGTTCGCAGGGGTCGAACACCTGTTCGAAGGCACATTCTTCGTCGGTGGCGCCAACCCCGAGCGCGCACTCCTGTGCGCCCTTGATCTGGAATATTTCCGCCAGCGGTTCCCGTTTCCGGCGCAGGCGCCAGTCGGCCTCGGTGTACTCTTTGCCGTCCCAGGTGAAACGTGAATACATCAGGCCCCATGCCTTGTTGGGGTTGTGCGGTATGGTCAGGAATTCGCAACCTTCGCCGCACGTGGCTTCAAGCCCCTTCCACAGTTCTATCGCGTTTGGCACGTCCAGGCTTGAAATGGCGCGATCAGGAACAGTGTTGGAGCGGAAAATGATATTGCGGTGATGCTTGCCCTCATCGGGCATGCCCGGCGAGAACTCATAACCGATCAGTGTGGTCAATACACCCGGTTCATTGTATCTGTCGGCAAGCTCGACGTAGCGGGCCCAGTCGACGCGGGCGTTTTTAACACATCTCTCAAGCGCGTCTTCGCCAAATTTGCAGGTCGGGAATGAATCGGGTCTGGGTGGCTGTCGGAGCACCGGTTGATAGACGCCGGCGGGTTTTGATGGGTCGCCGGGGACTGCCTTGCCGCGAACGCGACCTGTCAGTATTTGAAAAATCTTCGGGTTAGGCTCATTGGCCAGCCGGCAGGCGGCTCGTTCCGCCAGCGACAGGTTCGCGTCATGACAGTGTGTGCGAGTGCCAAAACCCTCGGCGTGGTCGGTAATGGCCACAAAGTCCAGTGGGCGGCTGAGTTGCATCACCTCGCCACCGGCCGTTGTTAGCGGCTCGCCGCTGGCGAAGCGGTAGGCGTCTTCAACCCCGAGCGTATTGCCAAACAGGCTAGCGTCGAAACTTTCGGCGGTATGCAGATGCAATTCGCCCCAGTACAGGTTCATATCCGGGTTGGGTGCCGCCTGGTAAACCGCGGCCTGTGGGTCTGGCAGGGTCAGCCTGCTGTCGTCCTGCAAGGCATAATCG
>JAOUDU010000446.1 GCA_029859085.1 Gammaproteobacteria bacterium
AGCTCCAGCGACAGGAAAATACCGGCGGGGATGAGCCGCCCGAACACCATGCCACAGAAGGTCGATTTCAGCGGGAAGCGGGTTTCGCCGGCGCCGCGCAGGGCTCCCGCCAGGGTCAGGTCGCAGGCCATCATCGGAAGGCATGCCGCCAGCATGTAGATGAATACAACGGTGAGGTCGATCACCTCGGGGTCGGCGATCATGAAGCTTGCCAGCTCCCGCGCATACCAGACCTGTACCAGCGCTATCGCACCCATTGTGAGGAGCGCCAGGCGCAGGGCGCGCCAGCCCGCGGCCAGCGCCAGGTCGGGCCGGCCGGCCCCCAGTTGCTGGCCGACCATGGTGGCGGCCGCAATGCCGAAACCGAAGCCCACCACGATGGCGAACGCGACCAGGCTGATGCCGATACCGTAGGCGGCGAAGGCATTGGTGCCGTAGCGGGCGACGATGCCGAAGAAGACCAGGAAGCCACCCTGGACCAGGCCCTGCTCGAGCATGGCGGGAGTGCCGATTTTGACCAGCTGGCGGGCGATATCCCAGTCCACGCGGGCCCGCTTGGTCGCCTTGAGGTTGAACCTGCCGCGCCACCAGAAGGCGACGAAACATGCGGTTACCAGCATTCCGGCAAAGCTGCCCCCCAGCGCGATCCCGGAAACGGCCAGCTTCGGGAAGGGCCCCAGCCCGAACGCGAGGACATAGGCGAAAGACACATTGAGCAGCGAGCTGAAGAACAGGAACAGCAGCGGCGTGATGACGTCGCCGGTGGCCCGCAAACCCGAGGAGAGCACGAGGTTGGCGGCGGGCGCCAGGCTGAAAACACCCAGCCAGAAAATAAAGCCGGCGGCAGACACTGTGGTCTCCCGGTCCAGGCCGAACAAACCGGCTATCGCCTCGGGTGCAAACAGGATGGGCAGGCTCAGCAGGCCGGCCAGGCACAGGGACAGCAGCATCGCGGTCCAGTTTACAAGTGCGGCCTCCGCGACCCGCCCGGCGCCCCAGTTGCGCGCGATCAGCGCGGTTGAGGCAACGGAGACACCCATCAGGATGGCCTGGATCAGGAAAAAGACCCTGTGCCCGGTGGCTACCGCGGCCACTCCGCTGGTGCCCAGCCCGGCGACGATCTTGATGTGCAGGAACCCCACGGTGTTGAACAGCAGGTTGGAGATAATGGTAGGCCAGGCCAGCCGCCATACGCTGTGGCTGGCCGGTGGCGTCGGGACAGGCCTGGGATCGGGCAAGCTTGAATACTCCAGGTAGGGTTAGCGGCGAGTCAGGCTCCGACCTCTTTCGCTGCCGCCAATTGCATGCATTCGCGGTGGCGGAAGCAGTCGGTAGTGTGATCGTTGACCATGCCGGTAGCCTGCATATGCGCATAAACGATGGTCGAACCCACAAAGGTAAAGCCGCGCTTCTTCAGGTCCTTGCTGATCTGGTCCGAAACCGCCGTGGTGGCCGGGACATCCGCCATCGAGCGCCTCTTGTTCTGGACCGGTGTGTGGTTGATAAAACCCCAGATATAGTCCGAAAAACTGCCAAATTCCGCCTGTACTGCGAGAAATGCCCGGGCGTTCTGGCGGGTACCATAGACTTTGAGACGATTGCGAATGATCCGCGGATCGAGAAGCAATTTGTCGAGTTTGCGATCCGTATAGCGGGCGATGCGGTTCGGGTCGAAACCATCGAAGAGTTCGCGATAGCCTTCGCGCTTGCGCAGCACGGTAATCCAGGCGAGGCCGGCCTGGGCGCCCTCGAGTACCAGCATTTCGAAAAGACCGGGATCGTCCAGCCTCGGAACCCCCCATTCCTGGTCATGATAGGCAACATAGAGCGGATCTGTGCCGCACCAGCTACAGCGCTTTGTCATCTTGGACCCTCCAAAGTGGGTACAGTATCGTGGGCGGCACGGGGAGTGTCCACTAGCCCGCGATACTGGCCTGTGCGACACTTTGCGGCCTGGCAATGGAGGCGAAGATGACGGACACAATCCTGTACCGACGGGAGGGCCATGTGGGCCGCCTGACTATTAACGTACCCGAGCGCCATAACTCGCTCGGCCGGGAACAGTTGCTCGCAATGCAGGAGCACCTGTATGCAGTGGCCGCTGACCGGCAGGTGCGGGTGCTGATACTGACCGGGGCGGGGGAAAAGACCTTTTGTGCCGGTGCATCCCTGCAGGAGCTGGGCTCCGGAGAGATTGGGGCGGACTGCTTTCGGGCCACCACTGCCCAGTTAGTCGGCCTGGCCATTCCCACTGTCTGTGCATTGAATGGCAATGTCTTCGGCGCCGGTGTCGAACTCGCGCTCAGCTGTGATTTCAGGCTGGGTGTGGAGGGTAGCAGGATGCGGGTACCCGCCGCAGCGATAGGGATATGCTATCCCTCCAGCGGCGTGCAGCGGCTGGTGCAGGCCCTGGGCGTCAATGTTGCCCGCAGGATGCTGCTGGCGGCAGAGGAGTTTGATGCCCGAGCCATGCTCGAGATCGGTTTTCTGGACTACCTGGTGTTGCCTGGCAAGTTTACCGACTCTACAGATGAACTGGCCCATAAAATTGGCGGACTGGCACCGCTGGCGGTACGGTCGATGAAAAATATATTGGGCCAGGTGCTCAATGCGTCGGTCGATGAGGAGCAGGTCAGGGAGCTGGTAGACATCTGCGCCAGGTCAGAGGACTTCAGGGAGGGGCTTGCCGCACAGCGGGAGAAGCGCCAACCCCGCTTCAGCGGCGCCTGACCAGATCGCGTCAGCGCGGCGCCAGCGGACCGTGGCAATGCAAGGTCCGGTCGATCGCCAACCAGGGCAGCCCCAGTTTTTCCAGCCAGCGTAAACCGGCCTGCTCGGTTTTAAGCCTGGCGATACTCGCGGCGCCGCAAGCCGTCAGGCAATTTTCAGCGACAACCGCAACGCTTAACAAGCCGGGAATTGGTTGGGCATCGATAGGACTGAGCGCACGCCCGAAATTTTCTCCCCCGATATCCATGCGATGCTCAAAATTACCTCGCATCGCAAACCCCCTGTCGTTGACCTTCAGGCGGGCAATTGCCGTGCGCTGACCCTTGGGGTGCCGTACCCCCACCAGCCAGTTGGCCCCGTCAGGTTGTTTACCTATGCTGGTCGCGTCCTGGTCCATTTCGATAAGCGCATTGGTAACGCCGTGTCTCAGGAGCAGCTTGCGGACAGAGTCGACCGCGTAGGGTCGTATGCAGTTGTCCAGATTGATGCGCATCCCCGCTACCGGGAGGAGGGCGCCTTTGGTTGTAACTTCAAGACCGGACCAGCCTACCAGCTTGAGTCTCTGTTGCAGCTGATCGGCAGGCGCCTGTAACTGCCCCTGGGAGCTGTAGCAGTCGAGCAGGCAAGTGGTGGTCGGGTCGAACAGGTGATTACTCTGTTCCCAGAGTGCCGTCACGTAACTGAACAGGCTGCGGGATTCGGCGTCCAGGGGGGTAAAAACCCCGGTACCAGCGGCCTGGTTGAGGCAGTGGATAACACTGTCGGGACAAAATGAAGCAAACTTGGCTTCGAGC
>JAOUDU010000450.1 GCA_029859085.1 Gammaproteobacteria bacterium
GATCAGTGGTGGCGCGGGCCCCGGGCGCAATATCCTGCTGGCGTCCCTGCTGAACGAGTTGCTGCCGCTGCTGGCGGGCTTTGAGCAGCGGGGCTTCGGGCCCTGGCGCGACGAGTGGCAAGCCCTCGACGCCTTTGCCGGTGCGCCCGTGGTGCTGCATACCGGCGCCCGGGACCTGGCCGGTATCGCCCGGGGAGTTGATGAGCGCGGGGCCCTGCAGCTGGAGACGGCGGGAGGAACCCTGCAGTCCATCTACGGTGGCGAGATTTCCCTGAGGCCCGCCCCGTGAAGCTGGCCGCGAGCTGCCTGCAACTGGACGTGGGCAACAGCGGCGCCAAGTGGCGCCTGCTGCAGCAGGGCAGGGTCGCGGCGCGAGGCAGGCTGCTGGCGGATGATGAACAGTCGCGAGCGGCGCTGCTGGACTGTACGCCGGTGCCGCAGCAGATCTGGGTCGCCAGCGTGGCCGGGCCGGAGGCAGAGGCCGCGCTGGGCGGGATGCTGGCCGGGCGCTGGGGCGTCGAGCCCTGGTTTGCCCGCAGCACCGGCCGGTGTGGCGCGGTGCACAACAGTTACCGGGAACCCGCGCGCATGGGGGTGGACCGCTGGCTCGCAATGCTGGCGTCCTGGCAGCGGGTGCAGGGCAGGGTGTGCGTGGTGGATGCCGGCTCCGCCCTGACCGTCGACCTGCTCAGTGACAGCGGCCGGCACGAGGGCGGTTATATCATTCCCGGGCCCACCCTGATGGAGCGCGCCCTGTTGCAGGACACCGGCCGCGTGCGCTTCGCGGAAGAGGCCGATTATGACCTGAGCCCCGGCGCGTCCACCGCGGAGGCGGTGCGCCACGGTATCGCCCTGGCCCAGGCCGGCGCCCTCGCCCTGGCAATGGATCGCGCCGGGGTGGCCCCGACCCGGGTGTTGTTCTGTGGTGGCTGGGGCGAAACCCTGATGGGCCTGCTGGCCCGCGGCGGCGAATACCTGCCGGACCTGGTGTTCGAGGGCCTGGAGATTCTGGCCGCCGACCTCGACTGAACGCCCGCTGTCAGCCCGCCCTGGCCAGCGCCCGGCTTAAAAACGGCAGGCTGCGGTCCATGCGGTAGTCGATGCCCGAATGGGTATCATCAAACTCCTCGTAGGTATGGGTCACCCCATATTTCGCCAGCTCCTGCGACAGCAGCCGCGTGCCGTAGTGGATGTGGTACTGGTCGCGCCAGCCGCAGTCGACAAAAATGCCGCGCAGGCTTTTCAGGTTTGCCCGGTATTTTTTCACCATGTGGATAGGGTCGTGGGCCAGCCAGCGCCTCCAGCGCCCGGGTATCAGCTCGCCGGTTTCCAGGTTGAACGGCAGCCTGAAGCCGTTGGGCGCCGCCGGGTCCGGGTCGTAGCTGGCGGCCATCGCCAGGTTCATCAGGCACATGACCTCCTTGCCCTCGGGTTTCTCCTTTGCCCAGAAGGCCTGCAGGAAGCGCTTTACCCGGCCGTCGTCCAGGCCCGGTTGAAGTTGCGCCGTGGCCCTGCCGATATCGACGGGCCCCGCCTTGCGCGCGGGGCGGCGATACTTCGCCAGGGCGTTGAGCGTATTGGGCCAGTCCGCGCGGTACACGAAATCGAAGTAGGCATCGCCGGAGTGATCGGCCACCGCGCCCCAGTACTTCGGGTATTTCATGCCGTGCACGATGGCACCGTAACCACCGGAGGATTTGCCGAAACAGCCGCGGGCGTCCCGGCTGGCGAGGGTGCGCAGTTCGCCGTCGACAAACGGGATGATTTCCCGGGTGAGGTAATCCGCGTAGTTCCCGATGGCGCTGGAATTGATGTACTGGTTGCCGCCCAGCGCGGTAAAGCAGTCGGGGAATACCAGGATGGCCGGCGCCATGCGCCGGGCGTGGATCAGCCTGGCCGCGCGTTCGGGGACGTTTTCATCGAAGTTGCGCCAGGCGGTGTGCGAGGGACCCGAGCCGGTGTAGCCGACCAGGTCGTAAAACACCGGGAACCGCTTGTTCCGGCTGCGATTGTACTGTGGCGGCAGCCAGACATGGTGCCGGCGGATGTGCGGGTCACCCAGGGGATTGTCCCGCAGGATCTGCGAGTCGTGCTCCACCACCAGCAGTTCGCCCTGCGGCCAGGTGGCCCTTTTCAAAGTCATCTGTTGTCGCCCTCGTCGCCCGGTTGCGGGAGCAGCGGGTTCTCCAGCCAGAGCACACCCTTGCCGGCGGTATAAATTCCCTCTCCCTCTTCGGTTGTAAGAATATCAAGATCGCCGTCGCCGTCCATATCGACAAGCCTGAGGTTGTCGTACTTCATGCGATCCGCATAGGGCGTGAGATTCGTCAGGTCCCAGGTCATTCCGCTGGGAATATCACTGCGGGGGCTCATCATGAAGACGCCGTGGCCATAACCGCTGCCGGTGAAAACGACGTCTATCCGTTCGTCGCCATCGACGTAGCCGCAGGCGACGCCCTTGATGACGAATTTCATGATGCTGCTGTTTTCGGCGCGCAGGCTATCGGAGGTAATCGGGTATTCGGCCCAGTTGCGACCGCTCGCGTCCAGGCGCTTGAGCCACTTTGCCACCATGCCCGACTTGTTCGAGGTCGCGACGATCATGTCCTCCATGCCATCGACGACCCCGTCACAGAAGGTGAATTCGCTGCCTTTTGCGGTAATCGTGACCTGCTCCCAGGTGGCGGAGGCGGGTGACTTGCCGAGAGCCTCGTACCCGGGGTTCCTGAACCAGCCCACCCCGTTGCGCCCGGCGAACACGATATCCAGCAGGCCGTCGGCATCCATATCCTTGAGCACCAGGGTGACGGTTTTGACATTGACCGGGCCCACGTAAAAACGCTGCCACTGGCTCGCGGTGCCAGGAGAAGACCCTTGCGGCGCCTTGAACCAGAAAATACTGGCCTTGTTGCCTTCCATCGACTTGGTGCCCGCGACGATGTCCGCGCCGCCCACGCCGTCGATCTGGGCGGTCCTGGCCTTCATATAGCCGGCGTGTTTGGCCGGCGCCAGGTTGATGGCGCGCCAGTCCGCGGGATCCTCGAGGTCGTCGCCGGCCAGCCAGTGGATGCCCAGTGTCTGGGTGTCATCCTCGATGCTCGAGATCACCGCGTCGTCAAAGCCATCCAGGTCGAGGTCGGCGAATGCGGCGTCCTCGATGCCCTCGATGGTCACGCCGCCGCTGATATCGACCCGGGACCAGGCCGCGGTATCCCTGACGCCGGCCGGGCCGGGGTTGAGGTATAACATCAGGTCACCCGATTGCTCCCAGCCTGAGACCACGTCGACCAGGCCGTCCCGGTTGATGTCGCCGGTGTGGACGCCGTCGGCGCCGTTGCCACTGGTATCGATTACCCACATGTCCCAGTAAACGTTGGGGGCGTAGACGGGCCCGGCACTGCTCAGGCACAAGACAATAAAAAGGCCGATCGTATAGGGTCGGAAATAGTTCAAAATTACCCCGCGGGGATGGTTTGGGTAGCCTCGACAGGCGAGAGTAAAGCGGGTTTGAGTGGAGGCGAAC
>JAOUDU010000451.1 GCA_029859085.1 Gammaproteobacteria bacterium
GCACAGCAGCGGGGCTAAAAACCAGCGGGTCTGTTTCATCGTTATTATCTCCGGGTCAGGGCTGTGGCCTATTTGTAGTCATTTATGGGGCCGAACTCAAGCGATACCCCGGAACGGGCCAGTGTGATAACCTCCGTCGAACCTGCGCGGACCGAATCCGCACAATAATAACCCAGACGTACCGGACCAGCTGACCCATGAAAACTTCAAATACCAAGCACCTGCTGACGACACCACTCCTGATCGCCCTGGCTTGCCTGCTTTGCGCCTGCTCCAATGGCGGCAGCGACGGGAAGCCATATTTCAAGTCGGATTCTCTGAAAGTCACCACTTTCAATCTGGGCCTGGCGTTGAATTTCGTCCCGTTCACGCGGGAGCGACTGGTCGCTGACACGGCCCTCCTGTCGCGCTACGACAGCGATGTGATCTGCCTGCAGGAAGTCTGGCTGGACGAGCAGGTGGAGGCCGTTACTGAAGCCCTGAAACCGACTTATCCCGAAATTTACACGGTTCCGGCGGAACAGGTTTTTTCCGAGGCCGCTGCCTGTACCAACGAGGAAATCACCCCGTTTGCGCAATGCGTCAACAACCAGTGCCCCGGGCTGTCCGGCACCGAGCTGGTAGCCTGTGCGCCTGTCCAGTGCGGCGGTCCCCTGTTTCAGTTGCCACCCACCTGCCTGGACGCGGTGCTCGGATCAGTGGGCATACCGGATGTTACCGTCCAGGCGGTAGTGGACGCGGTCACCAAGCCGGCAGGGAAATTCGCCTATGACGGGGCGCTGGGATTGATCCTGGCGTCGAAATACCCGCTCGAAGCTCGCGAGTTCCAGGATTTTATCGATGACTCCACCAGCAATCACCGCGGCGCACTCTATGCGGAGATCAACCTGAATAAACAAACCCAGGTCGTAGCATGTACTCACCCGACGGCCAACCTGTCAATCGCGTATCCGACCAGCGGCAAACACGGTTCCTGGGAGGGGGAAAATCGCTTCATGCAGGAGCAGATGATCGCCTTTGCCAACACCAAGGCCGGTAAAAATCCAATTTTCTTTGGTGGGGATTTCAACTGCAGTATTGCCAATGCCGCCACTGGTGTTGACGGGGAGTTTGCCGGCAATTGCCAACTCTGGCTGGACAATGGTTTTGCTGATCCAGCCGGTGAACAGCTGCCCTGCACGTTTTGCTACGAGGATAACCTTATCCTCAAGCCGGATGGCAATACCGGCGGCACGGGGCTCGACCACGTCTTTGTCAAGAACCTGGAAGCCGGCTCCAGCCTGGTTGCCAGGCGGGTGTTCGACACACCGGTATCGATAGAAGCCCTGGTTCCTCCCTCAGAACTCATGCCTGAAGATTCACCGAAGATGACTCACCCCTCTGATCACTTCGGGGTTGAGGTGGATGTGAAATACTGAGGCACTGACCGACTCCCGCTGCGGCGGGGTCCACTGCCACAGTGCCGTCGTCCGGCGCACGCTGGACAGACTACTGAACCAGCCCGGGCCGATGCACCGGCACCCGGTGGGAAAATCCCACTGGCTGGTGCAGAATTCTGTCTTAAAAAATGCAGACAATAGCCAGTGACGACAGTTATCCGCTGTTGTGTAATGCGGCCCTACACTGACAAACCCGAGGCGAGGTAATGACGGACATAAAGCAGGCTTTCGAAGCCGTGACGGCGCAGTTGACGGGGCCGGGAGCCCCCTGGGAGTTTGAGCGCGGCGATGACGGGATTGCCTGTTACAAGCAGGCGCCCGCGAACCTGGTGGAGGCGCTCTCGGTAGCCCGCCAGCACGGTGACCGCGAGTTCCTTGTTTACGAGGGCGAACGCCGCAGCTTCAACCAGCTGCTGGACGAGGCGGATGCGATCGCCGCCGCGCTGCAGGCCCGGGGTGTCGCAAAGGGCGACCGGGTCGGCCTGGCCATGCGCAATTACCCGGAGTGGATGGCGGTGTTTATCGCGGTGGTGAAAATCGGCGCGGTGATCGTGCCCGTGAACAGCTGGGGCCGGCCAGCGGATATCAGCCACGCGCTCGGGGACGCCGGCGTCAAGCTGGCCTTCCTCGACCAGGCCCGCTACGACGGGATCGCGGACTGGCTCGCGGACAACGGCGTGACGGCTGTCATCGCGCGCCCCGCAGCCCCGGGTGACCCCCTTGGCATGGCGGCTTTCGTCGCGCCATTTAGCGGCAAAGCCCCGGCGCCTGTAACGATCGACGGTGACGACCTGGCGCTCATCATGTACACCTCCGGCACCAGCGGCGCGCCCAAGGGAGCGGCCTCCACCCACCGGGCGATCTGCCAGGCCCTGTACAACTTCGAGTTTGCCGCCGCGGCCGCCGCCATGTGCAACATGGAGGCGATAGGCGCGATGCTGGAGCGGGGTTTTGAATCCACTTCCCTGCTGGCGGTGCCGCTGTTCCATGTGAGCGGCTGCCACGCCCAGTTCCTTACCAATTTGCGGGCGGGCCGCCGCATCGTGATGATGTACAAGTGGGATGTGGACAGGGCACTGCAATATATCGAGCAGGAGCGGATTACCGGTATTGCCGCGGCACCCTCCATGGTGCTGGATCTGCTGGAGTCCCCTGCCTTCGATACGGCGGACACCCGCAGCCTGTTTTCCATCGGTATCGGCGGGGCCGCCACACCGCCGCGGGTCGGTGCGTTACTGAAGGAAAAAATGCCCGCCAATTTCAGCGGCACCGGCTGGGGTATGACCGAGACCAATGCCCAGGGCGCGTCGCTTACGGGCGATGCGTTCGAGCGCAAGCCCGGCAGTGCGGGCCTGGCCCACCCGATTGTCGATCTCCGGATCTGCGACGAGCAAGGGGCGGAACTCGGCGCCGGACAGACCGGTGAAATATGGGTGCGCAGCCCCTGTAACATCCGGGAGTACTGGCACCGGCCGGAGGCCAACGCCAGCGATTTCAGGGACGGCTGGCTCAGGACCGGTGATATCGGCTACCTGGATCCGGACGGGTTCCTCTACCTGGCGGACCGGGCCAAGGACATGATCATCCGCGGCGGCGAGAACATCTACCCGGCGGAGATCGAGAACCAGTTGCTCGAGTTGCCTGCAGTCAAGGAAGTCGCGGCGCTGGGCCTGCCCCACGAGCGCTGGGGTGAGGAGGTTGCGGTGGTCGTCCAGCTGCAGCCCGGCCAGTCCCTCGACGAGGCGCAATTGCTGGAGTTCGCCCGGGCACGGCTGGCGCCCTACAAGGTGCCCACGCGGGTGTTTTTCAGCGACCAGCCCCTGCCGCGCAACGCCACCAACAAGGTGTTGAAGCGGGAGCTGAAGGAACGCCTGCTGGCCTAGAGCACCGCATGCAGCGCGTCCAGCAGCGCGTTGGGCGCCTCCACCATCAGGGTGTGGCCGGCGCCTTCCAGGATCCTCACATCCGGGGACGGCAGGGCCGCCCGCAGGGCGTCGGTAGACCTGACCGGGGTGAGGCGATCCTCCCGGCCCAGCACCATCAGCACCGGGCACTGCACCGCGGCAGCGCG
>JAOUDU010000452.1 GCA_029859085.1 Gammaproteobacteria bacterium
GTGGATGGGACCGCGTCCACCGCCCGGGTCGTCGGCGTGGACCGGGATATCGCCAGCCTGCAGGTATTCACCGGCGGCAAGGGACTCTCCACCCGGGCCAAGGTGCGCTTCACCGGGCTGCCCCTGCAGGTGACCTACTCGGAGAATGTGCTGGGCCGTATTTTCAACGGTGCGGGCGAGCCCATCGATGGCCGCCCGCTGCTGGATCACGACCCTCGCATCAATGTCGGCGGCCCCACCGTAAACCCGACCATGCGGGTGCTGGCCTCGAATATGATCGAGACCGAAGTGCCGATGATCGACCTTTTCAACTGCCTGGTTGAAAGCCAGAAAATCCCCATTTTCTCGGTCGCCGGTGAGCCCTTCAACGCGCTGCTGGCGCGCATCGGCTTCCAGGCCGATGCCGATATCGTGATATTTGGCGGCATGGGGCTGATCTTCGATGACTACCACTTTTTCCGGACCCAGTTCGAGGAGCACGGCGTCTTTCATCGCACGGTGATGTACGTGAACCAGGCCTCCGACCCTATCGTCGAACGCCTCAACATCGCCGATATGGCGCTTGCGGTGGCGGAAAAGTTTGCGGTGGACGAGAGCAAGCGGGTGCTGGTGCTGCTCACCGACATGACCGCCTATGCGGATGCCATGAAGGAAGTCGGTGTCGCCCAGGAAAAAATTCCCGCCACCCGGGGTTACATGGGGGACCTGTACACCCAACTGGCCAGGCGCTATGAGAAGGCCTGCGACTTCAAGGGCGCCGGCTCGGTCACGATACTCGCCGTCACCACCATGCCCGGCGGTGACGTGACGCATCCCGTGCCGGACAATACCGGCTATATCACAGAGGGGCAGCTGTACCTGCACGATGGCGTGATCGACCCCTTCGGCTCACTGTCGCGGCTCAAGCAGCACGTGGTCGGCAAGGTGACGCGGGAGGACCATGGCCAGATCATGAATACCATGGTGCGCTTCTACTCGAACGCCAAGGAGGCGCAGCAGAAGCAGCAGATGTCCTTCGAGCTGTCGGACTTCGACCACAAGCTGCTGCGCTTCGGCAAGCTGTTCTATGACCGCTTCATGCGCATCGAGGTTTCGATGCCCCTGGAGAAGGCGCTGGACCTGGCCTGGCAGACCCTGGCCGAGTGTTTCGAGCCCCAGGAACTGCTGATGAAGCAGGACCTGATCGACCGTTACTATCCCGTGCGCCACGGCGCGGCGGCCACAGCGGCGCGGGCCGCCGCGGTGACCGGTTAAGCGAGATGGCAAAATTAAAGCTCAGCAAGAGCGCGCTGGCACAGGAACGCAACCAGCTCAAACTGTACGAACGCACCCTGCCCTCGCTGGACCTCAAGCGGCGCCAGCTCAGCGTTGAACTCAACCGGGCAAGGCAGGCGCTGGACCAGGCCAGGCAGGCAGTGGAAGAACTCGAAAGCAATATAGGGGAGCAGCTCCCGATGCTGGCCAATACCGGTATCGAGCTGCAGGGCCTGGTCAATATGACGGACTTCGAGCTGGTCCAGGAAAACGTGGTCGGGGTGCGACTGCCGCTGTTGCAACGCATTCACTGCACTGTCGCCGACTACTCCCTGCTGGCAAAGCCCGCCTGGGTGGATGTGCTGGTGGAGCGGCTCAAGGACGCGGCGGAACTGCGCACGCAGGTGCTGGTTGCGGCGGAACGGGTGAGGATTCTGGAGTACCAGGAAAAGCGGGTCACCCAGCGGGTCAACCTGTTTGACAAGATCCTGATCCCCACCGCAAAACGCAACATCCAGCGCATCCAGATCTTTCTCGGTGACGCCGAGCGAGCCGCGGTGGTGCGCTCGAAAATTGCCAAGGCAAAACAGGCGCGCCTGCGCAATGCGATGCTGCAGCCCGATACAGAAAGCACGGCAACATGAGCATCGTCGCACTCGACAAGGTCACACTGGTTGGGCACCGGCACAACAAGGCGGAGGTGCTGGTCGGGCTGCAGGACCTGGGTTGCCTGCACCTGATCCCGCTGACCCCTGAAGGCAGGGCGACCGGCGACGCCGGGCCGTCCAAGCATGCCCGGGAAGCCCTGCATTTCCTCGCGAGCGCATCTCCGCGGCGACGCCAGGCGAGCAACGCCAGACATTTTGACGCCGCCCTGGTCGAGCAGGAAGCGCTGGGGTTGCAGCGTCGCCTGTTCGAGCTGCGCAACCGGCGCGATTTCATCTCCACCAGGATTGACAACCTCGCCGCCTGGGGCGATTTCGAGTTCCCCTCGGTGGAAGAGCTGGGCGGCCACCGCCTCTGGTTCTATACGGTACCGCATCACCTGATGCGGGATGTGGCAAACACCCGCCGGCGCTGGCAGGTCACCCACAAGGACCAACGCTACTGCTATGTGGTCGCGGTTTCCGCTGAAGAACCCGATGACATGCCGGTGCCCCGGCTGCACACCGGGGCGGTATCCCGCCCCAGGCTGATCGAGGAGCTCGAGGAGATCGAATCCGGCCTCGAAGAGGTGGAGGCGGAGCGCATTGCGCTGACCCGCTGGTGCACGCTGTTCGCCCGGGCCCTGGATGGCCTGGAGGACAAGGCCGCCCGCGCCCAGGCCGCGGCGCAGACCGCAGTCGCCGATCCGGTCTATGCGCTGCAGGCCTGGGTACCCCGCAACCGGATGGAGGAATTACAGGCCTTCGCGGCGTCTCATACCCTGGCGCTGCAGGCGGCGCCGCCGGAGCCCGCCGAGCAACCGCCGACCCTGTTCCACAATGCGGCCCCCCTGCGCGCCGGAGAGGACCTGGTGGCGTTTTATATGACCCCTTCCTACTGGCTGTGGGATCCATCCTCGCTCGTGTTCGCCTCATTTGCGCTGTTCTTTGCCATGATCGTGGCCGATGCGGGCTATGCCGCACTGCTGGCCGGTGTCGTCCTGCTGTATCGCAAGCGCCTGGCGCTGTCCGCAACCGGGCGCCGCTGGCGCGTGATGCTGTCCGTGCTGGCCGGCGCAACGGCCGTCTACGGGGTATTGGCGGGCAGCTATTTCGGGATCACCCCGCCACCAGGCAGCCTGCCGGGCCGCCTGCATGTGCTCGACCTGGGGGATTTCCAGGTGATGATGGCCCTGTCGGTTATCATCGGCGCTGCCCATATCGCCTGTGCCAACCTGATGGACGCCCTGCGTCACCCGCGCTGGCCGCAACGCCTGCCTCCACTGGGTTGGGCCTGCGCCGTGCTCGGGGGGCTCGCGGCCTGGGGCGGCATGCAACTGGCCAGTGAGGGGCTGACCAATGGTGGGATCGGATTGATGGGCCTCGGGCTGCTGGGTGTGGCCGGCTTCTCGGGTTACGGTGAAAAGCCGCTGCAGCGCATTTTCACCGGCCTGACTGCACTCACCGGCGTGAGTGGCGCCTTTGGCGACGTGCTCAGCTACCTGCGGCTGTTCGCCCTGGGGCTGGCGTCCGCCTCGCTGGCCGTGGCCTTCAATGACATGGCCGCCGGCGTTCGCGAGGCGATGCCCGGGCTGGGCTTTTTGTTC
>JAOUDU010000014.1 GCA_029859085.1 Gammaproteobacteria bacterium
GGGAGCCCCCGTGCTTACCGCTAATGAGAATGACTTTCATTTTATAGTGGCGAGCAGCAGTTCGGCTGGCGACTATGCCACAATTACCGTTAAAAATCCACGAACTGAAAGTCCGGAAACCCCGGGTGGCAGGTAAACCGCTAACCCGCCGGGACCGGCGCCACGGCGTAGGAGATAGGGGCCGGCGAACGGTCGCCGAATGTCACCATTTCCCAGGCATCGGGTTGGGCCAGCAGGGCCCGCAGGGCGGCATTGTTGAGCGCATGCCCCGACTTGTAGGCGCGAAATTCCCCCAGCAGGCTGTAGCCGAGCAGGTACAGGTCCCCCACAGCGTCCAGTACCTTGTGCCGGACGAATTCGTCCTCAAAGCGCAGACCCTCCTGGTTGAGGATCCGGTATTCATCGACCACGATGGCATTATCGACACTTCCACCGCGGGCCAGCCCCCTGGAACGCAGGTACTCGATCTCGTGGATGAAGCCGAACGTCCTGGCGCGGCTGACTTCCCTTACGAACGATGCGCTGGAAAAATCCAGCTCCGCGTGAGCCGTGCGATCGCGAAATACCGGGTGGTCGAAATCGATGGTGAAGGACACCCGGAAGCCGTCAAAAGGCAGCAGGCTGGCAACCTTGTCGCCGTCCTCCACGGTAATCTTTCGCTTGATGCGGATGAATTTCTTGGCGGCCTGCTGCTCCAGGACCCCCGCCGACTGGATCAGGAACACGAAAGGCCCGGCACTGCCATCCATGATCGGCACTTCCGGCGCACTCAGGTCTATATAGGCATTGTCTATCCCGAGGCCCGCCAGCGCCGCGAGCAGGTGCTCGACAGTGGAAACCCGCTCCGAGCCCACCACCAGCGTGGTGGACAGGGTCGTGTCGCCGACATTCTCGGCCCGGGCCGGCAACTCCAGCACCGGATCGAGGTCGGTTCTGCGGAACACGATCCCGGTATCAACCGGCGCCGGCTTGAGCGTCATATAGACCTTCTCACCGGTGTGCAGGCTGACACCCGTCGCCTTGACCGAGGTCCGCAATGTGCGCTGTCGCATCCGAACTTCTCCAAACCGCTTGATTATTATGGTTTTAACAGCGGCTGCGAGACCGCTGTGGGTACTATTCCGACGACAGCATGCTACCTGCTAGTCTGCCTGCCTACGCAAGAAGGCCGGAATATCGAAATACTCCTCGCCACCGGCTTCAATAGCCAGAGCCTGCCCCGAACCGGCCCGGAGCGACTTGCGCATGGCCGTGGGTCGCTCAAACTGTGCGTAATCAGGTTCCAGGTCGATATCGACGGACGAGGCCTTGGGCGCGGCTTCGACAACCTGCAGCGGAACCCTGGTGGCCTCACTGCCAAGACCTGTGGCGACCACGGTTACACGGAGTTCGTCCCCCATGTCGGGGTCGATTACCGTGCCAACCACAACGGTGGCTTCTTCTGAGGCAAACTCTTCGATAGTGTCACCAACCTCGGAGAATTCGCCCAGCGACAGATCAAGACCAGCGGTGATATTCACCAGGATCCCGCGGGCGCCTTCCAGGTTGATATCGTCCAGCAGGGGGCTGTTGATTGCCCTCTCGGCTGCTTCACGCGCCCGATTCTCACCCCTGGCGCTGCCGGTGCCCATCATCGCCATGCCCATTTCAGACATCACGGTACGCACGTCGGCGAAGTCCACGTTGATCATGCCGGGTCGGATAATCAGGTCGGCAATACCCTGAACCGCTCCCAACAGTACATCATTGGCTTCTTTAAAGGCATCCAGCAGACTGGTATTTTTCCCCAAAACCTCGAGCAATTTCTCGTTGGGAATGGTGATCAGCGAATCCACATGCTGCTGCAGTTCAGCCAGGCCTTCGGCCGCCACCTGCAGGCGTTTCTTGCCCTCGAAAGGGAACGGCCTGGTCACGACTGCAACCGTCAGGATACCCATCTCACGGGCGATTTCGGCCACCACCGGCGCCCCTCCGGTGCCGGTACCACCACCCATACCCGCAGTGATGAAAACCATGTCGGCACCGCGCAATGCATCCGCGATCCGTTCCCGGTCCTCCATCGCCGCCGCCCGGCCGATCTGGGGGTTGGCACCCGCCCCCAGCCCCTTGGTGATATCGCCACCAAGTTGCAGCACGGTTTTCGAACGTATGTCAGACAGCGCCTGGGCGTCGGTATTGGCGCAGATGAAATCCACGCCCTCGATGTTGTTCGCGATCATATGCTTGACCGCGTTGCCACCACCACCGCCCACGCCGATGACCTTGATTACAGCATTTGAAGGTACATTTTCTATCAGTTCAAACATGGCCTTGCTCCCCTTGGTATTGATATGCCGCGCTCGCACACGGCGCTTTTGCTACAAAAACAACAACTAGAAATTACTCTGCAACCAGGCTTTCGCCCGGCTGAACAGCCCCTCTCCCGTACTACCTGATTTGCTGGACACGCCAGCGCCCGCCTCCTGGTAATGCTCCGCGCCGTACAGCAACAGTCCCACGCTGGTGGCGTAGATCGGGTTGCGCACGATATCGTTCAGTCCCTGCACCGATTGCGGGTACCCTACCCGCACCGGCATATGGAATATTTCCTCGGCCAGCTCAACGACCCCTTCCATCTTCGAGGTGCCGCCGCTGAGGACTATCCCCGCGGGCACCAGGTCTTCGTAACCGCTGCGCCGCAATTCGGCCTGCACCAGCGTGAAGAGCTCGTCGTAACGCGGCTCGACCACCTCCGCCAGCGCCTGGCGGGACAGGTCCCTGGGCGGCCGGTCGCCGACACTGGGAACCTTGATGGTTTCGTCCGCCCCGGCAAGCTGGGTGAGCGCACAGGCATAACGGATCTTGATTTCCTCCGCGTGCTGGGTAGGTGTGCGCAGGGCCATGGCGATGTCGTTGGTGACCTGGTCGCCGGCGATGGGGATCACGCCGGTGTGGCGGATAGAGCCGTCGGTGAAGATAGCGATGTCCGTGGTACCACCACCGATGTCGACCAGGCACACCCCCAGCTCGCGTTCGTCCTCGGTCAGCACGGCGTAGCTTGAGGCCAGCTGTTCCAGGATGATTTCCTCCACCTCGAGACCGCAGCGGCGGATGCACTTCTCGATATTCTGGGCCGCGTTCACCGCGCAGGTGACCAGGTGCACCTTCGCTTCCAGCCGGACGCCGGACATACCCATGGGCTCCTTGATGCCCTCCTGGTTGTCGATGACATATTCCTGCGGGAGGATATGGAGGATTTTCTGGTCAGCCGGGATGGCCACTGCCTGGGCCGCATCGATCACCCGCTCCAGGTCGTGGGCGTACACCTCCCGGTCCTTGATCGCGACAATGCCGTGGGAGTTGAGGCTGCGGATATGGCTGCCGGCTATGCCGACGTAGACCGAGTGAATCTGGCAGCCCGCCATCAGTTCAGCCTCTTCCACCGCCCGCTGGATGGATTGCACCGTGGATTCGATATTGACCACCACACCTTTCTTCATTCCCTTGGAAGGATGAGACCCGATACCGACGATTTCGATATCGCCTTCAGGGCCGATTTCGCCAACGATCGCCACCACCTTGGACGTGCCGATATCCAGTCCGACAATCATTTTCTTGTCCTGTACGCTGCCCATGGCAGTGTCTCTCCTGTGCTGCTTGTTATTTGCTTATATTCCCGCCACGTGCGACGGCCCGGCAAAGGCCACGGCAACTCCAGTCTCGTAGCGCAAATCAACCGTCTCTACTTCCCCTGCCCTGGCTGCGAGCTCAGTGCGATACAGCGTCACAAAGCGATGCATGCGCTCCAGGAAATCCCCACTGCCCAGCAGTAACTGCATGCCGCCGGCCAGCACCACCTGGACCTGCCCGCGCTCGTCGACCGTTAACTGCGCAACCGAGAGGTGCAGGGGCGCCAGGATTTCAACCAGGCGCTGGTAGCCCGCCACCAGGGTCTCGGCGCTGCCCTCGGGGCCCTGCAGCCTGGGCAGCGCCTGCCAGTCACGGCTGGACTCCGACTGGAATACCTCGCCCTCGTGGTTCAGGAAGCCGCTGTCACCCCAGCGGGCAATAGGCAGTTGCTCGACCACGTGAATTTCCAGGGCATTCGGCCAGCGGCGCTGCACCGTGGCCCGGTAGATCCAGGGCAGCTCCTCCAGCTGCGCCCGGATGCGCTGCAGGTCCGCATGCAGGAAGCCGCCCACCAGGGCGGGCTGGATCATGTCCTGGATCAGCCCCGTCTGGGTGTGCTCCAGCTCGCCGGTCACGATAATGTGCTCGACCGGTATCGACTGCAGGGTGACGTAAGCCTGCAGGGCTGCCACCAGGACCACGCCGGCCCCGGCCAGGATGATGACCCGGTTGAGCCAGGCTGACGGCCTGCGCTGCACCCTGGCCACCGCGGCGGTGCGGGTTGCACCCTGGACCGGTTTACGGGCTCTTCCCGCCGGGGCCTTTTTGCGACGGGCGACCGGTGTCGCCCTGTCCTGTTTGGTCGCCCGCATCAGCGCCACCCTCCGCTGCTCAACTCCAGGATGCGGCCCACCAGCGACTGGATATCCAGGCCCGCGGCCCGTGCCGCCATGGGTACCAGGCTGTGGGACGTCATGCCGGGAATGGTGTTGACCTCCAGTACATAGAACTTGCCTCCCCGGTCCCGCATGATGTCGACCCGCCCCCAGACAGCGCAGCCCAGGGAGCGGAAAGCCTGCAGGGCGAGTGCGCCCATTTCGGCCTCGTCCGCGGCGCTCAGGCCACTCGGGCAGTGGTAGCGGGTATCGTTCGAGATGTACTTCGCCTCGTAGTCGTAGAACTCGTTGTCGGTCTCCAGCCGGATGGATGGCAGCACCTGGTCACCGAGGATGGCCACCGTGTATTCCGGGCCGTCGATAAACTGCTCCGCCAACACCCCGCCGCCATACTCACTGGCGGTGTGGAAGGCCCGCTCCAGTGCCGCGGCGCTGCTGGCGGACGTCATACCTATGCTGGAGCCCTCGCAGGTCGGTTTTACGAATACCTTGCCCAGGCGATCGATCACCTGTTGCCAGTCGGTCTCCGGGTTGAGCCGGACAAAGCTCCCGGTGGACAACCCTATGCCCTGCCACAGCTGCTTGCTGCGCAATTTATCCATCGCCAGCGCTGAACCCAGCACCCCGGACCCGGTGTAGGGAACCTGCAGGGCCTGCAGGGCACCCTGCATACTGCCGTCCTCGCCCCCGGGACCGTGCAGCGCTATAAACGCACAGGACACTCCCCGCAACCGCGCTATCCAGTCGGCGTCTGCGGGATCGACCGGCCGCACCTGGAAATCCTGCGACCGCAAGGCCTCGATCACGGTTTGCCCGCTTTGCAGCGACACCTCGCGCTCAGCGGACTTACCCCCGAGCAAAACCGCCACCGGTGCGGCCCGCAACGCGTCCAGACTCATGCTCCCGACTCCTTCGCGAAATCCATTGTCACCAGATCCTGGGCCAGGCGGCCGATATTGCCCGCGCCCTGGGTGATCACCACATCGCCCGCTTCGACGATGCCGCGCAGTACCGCCGGCACGTCATCAAGGCACTCGACAAAAATCGGCTCCAACTGGCCGCGCTGGCGAATGCTGCGGGCCAGGCTGCGGCTGTCGGCCCCGGGTATCGGCTCCTCACCCGCGGGATAGACATCGAGCAGCAGCAGCACATCACAACGCGACAACACGGCCACGAAGTCCTCGTAGAGATCCCGGGTACGGGTGTAGCGGTGGGGCTGGTAGATCATCACGACCCGCCGCTCGGGCCACACCTGGCGCGATGACTCGAGCGTCGCCCTCACCTCTGTCGGGTGGTGCCCGTAATCGTCGACCAGCTCGGCGGTGCCGCCGGGCATGACCAGCTCTCCCATCCGGGTGAAGCGGCGACCAACCCCGGTGAAACCGGACAACCCGCGCTGGATCGAGGCGTCGTCGAGGCCCTCGTCACAGGCCACCGCGGCGGCGGCGGTGGCATTGAGCACGTTATGGCTGCCGGGCATGTTCAGGTGCACCGCCAGCGGCGCCTGCCCGCCCGGGCGATGAATGACAAAACGGGAGGCAGGGCCGGCTTTCTCAAGCTCGCCGATCCGGTAGTCCGCGTCATCGGCAAAACCGTAGGTGATGACCTGCCGGGTGACCTCCCCGAGCAAATCCCGGATCACCGGATCGTCCACGCACATTACCGCGACACCGTAAAACGGCAGGTTGTGCAGGAATTCCAGGTAAGTGCGGCGCAGCTTGGCGAAATCACCGCCGTAGGTCTCCATATGATCTGCTTCGATGTTGGTGACCACCGTCACCATGGGCTGCAGGTGGAGAAAGGAGGCGTCGCTTTCATCCGCCTCGGCGATCAGGAACCGGCCGGCGCCCAGCTGGGCGTTGCTGCCGACGCTGTTGACCAGGCCGCCGATAACGAAGGTGGGATCGAGCCCGGCCTCGCCGAAAATATTGGCGATCAGGCTGGTGGTGGTGGTCTTGCCGTGGGTGCCCGCAACCGCTATACCGTGGCGATAGCGCATCAGCTCTGCCAGCATTTCAGCCCGGGGCACTACCGGGACACGCGCGGTCCGGGCGGCCACTACCTCGGGGTTACCCTCTTTCACGGCACTGGAAGTCACCACGACGTCTGCGCTGCCGACATTGGCGGCGGCGTGGCCGATATGCACCCTGATACCGCGGGACTCGAGCCGGCTGGTGACCGGGCCCGGCCGGATATCGGAACCGGATACCTCGTAGCCGAGGTTGGCCAGCACCTCGGCGATGCCGCTCATGCCCGCCCCGCCGATACCGATCATGTGGATGCGGCGGATGCGGCGCATCTCCGGCACCGCATAGATATTGCGCTCAATGCCCATGGATGAGCTCCTCGCAGCAGTCGCTCACCCGGGCCGCGGCATCCGGCGTCGCCGCGGCGGCGGCGGCCCGGGCCATCTTCTGCAGTATCCCCGGATGGGCCATATAGCCCCGCAGGGAAGCCGCCAGCGTCTCGACACTCATGTCGGCCTGGCGCAGCAGCATGGCCGCGCCGTGCCCGCTGAGGGACCGCGCATTGGCGCTCTGGTGATCGTCGATCGCGTAGGGCAGTGGCACCAGGATGGAGGGACAGCCCATGACCGCCAGCTCGGACACCGTCAGGGCCCCCGCCCGGCACAACACCAGGTCGGCCCAGCTGTAGGCCGCCGCCATGTCCTCTATGAATGGCACAACCTTTACAGTCTCATCCAACAGCTCGCCGTAGCTGGCCCGCACCAGTGCCACATGGGCCTCCCCCGTCTGGTGCCATATCTCGAGTTGCCGGTCGCCGCCGCGAACTGCCCGCAGCATGCCGGGCATAACCTCGTTGATAGGCTGGGCGCCGAGACTGCCACCGAGCACCAGCAGGCGCAGGGGCCGCTGGCCGGCATAATCGTAGTGCCGGGAGGCTCCCGCCTCGACCAGCGCGCGCCGCACGGGATTGCCCAGCACGGTGTGTTGTATGTTCTGGGCGAAAGCCCCCGGAAACGCGGCGATCACCCGGGAAGCCAGTGGTGCCAGCATCCGGTTGGTCGTGCCGGCGACGGCATTCTGCTCATGGATAAGCAGGGGTTTGCGCAACAGCCACGCCGCCACGCCGGCGGGGCCGGCCACATAGCCGCCCATACCCACCACGCAGCGCGGTGCCAGCCGGTAAAGAAGCCACAGGGCCTGCACCGAGGACACCAGCAGGTACCACAGGCCCAGCGCCTTGTGTACAACGGACTTGCCGCGCACTCCCCGCACCGGCAGGCAGTGCAGGGTAATCCCCTGCGCGGGCACCACCCTGTGCTCCAGGCCCCTGGCGGTACCCACCCACTCCACCCGCAGGCCGCGGGCCGCCAGTTCGGTGGCAACTGCGAGGGCGGGATAGACGTGACCGCCGGTACCGCCGGCGGTCATCAGTACCAGGGGTTGCAGGGCCGCGCTCACTTCGGCTTCACCTGGGCGCGGGTATCGCGCTCGATACGCAGCACCAGGGCGAGCATGCAGCAGCACACGATCAGGCTGGTCCCGCCATAGCTGACGAACGGCAGGGTCAGCCCCTTGGTGGGCAGCAGGCCGGAGCTGACACCCATATTCACAAAGGCCTGGCCGGAAAACACCAGGGCGACGCCGTAACAGGTATAGGCGCCAAAGGGGTTCCCCGCCGCCAGCGCCTTGCGCCCGACCCAGAATATCCGCCCGATCAACGCGACATAGAGCGCGATAACCGCCATTGCCCCGACAAAACCGGTTTCCTCGGCCCAGATCGAAAACACAAAGTCCGTATGGGCCTCGGGCAGGTAAAACAGCTTCTGCACACTGTTGCCCAGACCCACCCCGAGCCACTCCCCGCGGCCGAAGGCGATCAGGGACTGGGTCAACTGGAAGCCGGTATCGAAAGGATCTGCCCAGGGGTCGGTATAGGCGGTCAGGCGCTTGAGCCGGTAGGGCGCACTCACCACCAGCACCAGTCCCGCGGCCAGCGCACCTCCCGAGACCAGCAGGAAATGCCCCAGCTTGACCCCGGCCAGGAACAGCATCCCGAAAGCGCTGCCGGCGACGATAACCGTGGCGCCGAAGTCGGGTTCGATCATCAGCAGCAGGGTGGCGGCGAACAGCACCGCCATCGGCTTGAGAAAACCCTGCCAGTGATTGCGGACCTCGTGCTCCCGGCGCACCGTGTAGCCGGCCAGGTACACCACCATCGCCATCTTGGCGAACTCCGATGGCTGCAGGGTGAAGGGCCCCAGCGGCAACCAGCGCTGGCTGCCGTTGACCTCGCGGCCGATGCCGGGAATCAGGACCAGGATCAGCAGCGCAAGGGCGGCAAACAGCCACATCCAGCCGGTCTCCAGCCAGAACGTCGGGGTCACCCGGTACATCAGCACTCCCGACACCAGCGCCAGCACCAGGTAAACCAGGTGCCGCTCGGTGTGAAACCAGGGGTTCTGGTAGTGCCAGTCGGCGTATTCGATAGAGGCGGAACTGATAGCCACCAGGCCCACCAGCAGCAGCGCGAGGCCCAGCAGCGCCAGGATGGTATCCGGCGCGATGGAGACCGTTGCGGCGGGGCGGTAAGCGCTCATGCCACCGCCTCCTGCAGCCGCGCCACCGCGTGGCTGAAGACATCGCCCCGGTTGGCATAGCCGGTGAACATATCGAAGCTGGCGCAGGCCGGCGACAGCAACACGACGTCACCCGCTGCCGCCTGCGCCGCGGCGGCAGTCACCGCCTCCTCCATGGAGCCGACCCGGGTCACCGGTGCACAATGCTCGAGGGCTGCCTGCAACAGCGGCGCGTCCTCCCCCAGCAGCAGCAGGGCCTTGCAGTGGTCGGCAACTGCCGCTTGCAGCTGGGTGAAATCGGCGCCCTTGCCCTGGCCACCGGCGATCAACAGGATATTGCGCCCCGCTCCCATGCCCTGCAGCGCCGCGATGGTGGCGCCGATATTGGTACCCTTGGAGTCGTTGATATAACTGACGCCCGCGACCTCGCCCACCTTCTGGCAGCGATGGGGCAGTCCGCGGAACCGGCGCAGGGTCGCCACCATGCCCGCCAGCGGCAGTCCGGCGGCATGGCCAAGGGCCAGCGCGGCCAGCGCGTTGGCCACGTTGTGGCGTCCCACCAGGCCCAGTTCGCGGCTCGCCAGCAGCGGCTCGAAACCATGGTACAGCGTCTCTTCGCCCTCGACCTCGCCCAGGCCGAACCCCCCCAGCTCGGGCTTGCCCATGCGCCAGCTGATGACTTCGACATCCGGGGCCAGCAGCGGAATGGTCAGCGGGTCGTCGCGGTTCACCACAGCCTTGCGGCAACCGCGGAAGATCCGGTGTTTCGCCTGGTGGTAACGGGGCATGGAGCCGTGCCGGTCCAGGTGGTCCGGGCTGATGTTCAGCACGGTGGCCACGGCCAGCCTGAGGTCCCCCGCCCGCTCCAGCTGGAAACTGGACAGCTCCAGCACATAGAGGGAATTCCCGGCATCGAGCAGGTCGAGGGCGGGAGTGCCCAGGTTGCCGCCGACACCGACGTCGAGCCCGGCATCCCGCGCCATCTGGCCGAGCAGTTCAGTCACGGTGGACTTGGCGTTGGAGCCGGTGATGCCTACCACCGGCGCCGCGGCCTCGCGCACGAACAGGTCGATGTCGCCGACGATGCTGACGCCGGCCGCCCGGGCCCGCTCCACCAGCGGCGCGTCCATGGCCACTCCCGGGCTGACCACCAGTTCATCGGCGCCGGTAACCAGCTCCGGCGGATACTCCCCTGCGTACACGGGAACATCCGGCATCTCTTTCCTGAACGCTTCGAGGCCCGGGGCATCCGGGCGGGTATCCACCACGCTGAATGCCACTCCCCGCCGGCGAAAATAGCGGGCGCAGGACCAGCCGGTGACACCGAGCCCAACCACTACCCGGTTCACGCTGCTTGCAATCACACCCTGTGCCACGTTCGCCACCACCCGCGCTAGCGCAACTTCAATGTCGCCAGCCCGAACAGGACCAGCATCACAGTAATAATCCAGAACCGCACGATGACCCGCGGCTCCGGCCACCCTTTCAACTCGAAGTGGTGATGGATCGGGGCCATGCGGAAAATACGGCGACCGGTGAGCTTGAACGAGGCCACCTGCAGGATGACCGACACGGTCTCCAGCACGAAGATGCCCCCCATGATGAAAAATACGATTTCGTGGCGGGTGATCACGGCCACGGTACCCAGCGCGGCGCCCAGCGCCAGGGCGCCCACGTCCCCCATGAATACCTGGGCGGGATAAGTGTTGAACCACAGGAAACCGAGTCCCGCGCCGGCAATGGCACCGCAGAAAACCGCCAGCTCGCCGCTTCCGGCGACGTAGGGTATGTGCAGGTACTTGGAAAAATCCGCATGACCCGTGAGGTAGGCGATGATACCGAGGGCCGTGGCCACCATCACCGTGGGCAGGATCGCGAGACCGTCCAGGCCGTCGGTCAGGTTGACGGCATTGCTGGCGCCGACAATCACAAAGTAGGCGAGCAACACGAACAGCGGCCCCATAGCCCAGGCGAAATCCTTGAAAAACGGTATATACAGTTCGGTGGTAACCGGGGTGTCGAACGCGAGGTATAAATAGAGTGCGGCGCCCAGTCCGGCCACTGACTGCCACAGGTATTTCCAGCGTGCGGGCAGGCCGCGGGAATCCCGCTCCACCACCTTGCGGTAATCATCCACCCAGCCGACCGCGCCGAACACCGCCGTTACCAGTATGGCGATCCACAGGTAGGAGTTGCGCAGGTCACCCCAGAGCAGGCTGGCGATCGCAATGGCCACCAGGATAAGCGCCCCCCCCATGGTCGGGGTGCCGGACTTGCTGAGATGGCTCTTGGGGCCGTCGTCGCGCACCGCCTGGCCCACCTGGTAATAGTTCAGGCGGCGGATCATCGCAGGCCCTACCAGCAGTGATATCGCCAGGGCTGTGCCCGCGGCGAGGATCCCGCGCAGTGTCAGGTACTGGAACACCAGGAACACCTTATGGTACTGACCCAGGTACTCCGCCAGGATTAACAGCATGTTCCACCTTCCCCGGCCGGCACAGCCGCCAGTATTGCCTGCAGCACCCGCTCCATACGGGTGCTGCGAGAGCCCTTTACCAGCACCGTATCGCCGGCACCAAATTCACCGCCGATTGCTCCAACCGCGGTCTCGCAATCGGCGAACCAGCGTCCGCCACTACCGAATTCGTCCACCGCGACCTGCAACTCGGGGCCGACTCCCCAGAACCGGTCGATACCCGCGCCGCGGGCATAGCCGCCTATCTGGCGGTGCATCAGCTCGCTGTCCGGGCCCAGCTCCCGCATGGCTCCCAGCACCAGGGTGCGGCGCCCTTCACAGCCCGCCAGCAGGTCAATCGCGGCGCGCACTGAACCGGGGTTGGCGTTATAGCAGTCGTCGATAACCGTGGCCCCGCCCGGGGACAATGTCGCGGCCGAGCGTCCGGGGGTCGGTCGCACCGTCTCCAGGCCCGCCCCTATTTCTTCCAGTTCCAGGCCGCAGGCCAGGCCCACCGCGATAGCCGCCAGCGCATTGGCCACGTTGTGCGCGCCCGGCAGTCCCAGGTTGACGGGCAGTTCACCGCGCGGTGTTACCGCGGTGAATCGTGTACCCCTGACACCGTCGGGCCGGATCGCGGTCGCAGTGATTGCCGCCGGGCCAGCCAGGCCATAATCGAGCACTGTCGCGTCACCAGCCCGGTCCCGCCAGGCTCGCGCCCAGGGCTGGTCGGCGTTGATGACCGCGCAATCGCCGCTGCCCAGGCCGTCGAAAATCTCGCCCTTGGCGGCGGCCACATCCTCCACGCTGCCGAATCCCTGCAGATGGGCGGGCATGGCATTGAGCAGCAATGCGACGGTGGGGCGGCCGAGTTCACACAGCCAGGCGATGTCGCCCGACTTGGCCGCACCCATCTCCACCACCGCAAATTCGACTCCGGGCTCCAGCCGCAGCAGTGTCAGCGGCACGCCGATCTCGTTGTTCAGGTTGCCCTCGGTGGCCAGGGTGCGGCCCCGCTGCGCCAACACCGCGCGCACCATATTCTTGACGGTGGTCTTGCCGCTGCTGCCGGTGATAGCCACCAGCGGACCGGTGTAAAACCCGCGGTTGTAGGCCCCGATTCGACCCAGCGCCCGCTGCGTGTCCGCGACCCGCAACTGCGGCAGCGGCAGCTCGGCCACCTCGCTGACGAGGGCAGCCACCGCGCCGGCAGCGGCCACCTGCCCGAGGAAATCGTGGCCGTCAAAGTTCTCCCCCCGCAGAGCCACGAAAAGGTCGCCGTGGCGCAACTCGCGGCTGTCGGTGCTAACGCCCAGGAACTCGCAGTCGCGCCCGACCAGTTGCGCCTGCAACGGTGCGACCAGTTCGGACAGTGTCAGCGGCCGCATCATCAGGCAACCCTCTGCGCCAGGGCGTTGCGCGCCTGCTCTTCGTCGCTGAAGTAACGGCGCTCGCCCTCGATAATCTGGTAGTCCTCGTGACCCTTGCCGGCGATGACCACACAATCCCCGGGTTGCGCCGCCCCGATTGCCTCGGCAATGGCTTCCGCCCGGTCGGGCAGCAGCGCGTAATCGCCACTGCAACCGGCAGCGATATCCGCCAGGATCGCAGCGGGATCCTCACCGCGGGGGTTGTCGCTGGTCAGGATGACCCGGTCGGAAAACTGGCAGGCCACCCGCCCCATGACCTGGCGCTTGGTCCGGTCCCGGTCGCCGCCGCAGCCAAATACCGTGATAAGGTCGCCGCTCACATGGGCCTTCAGCGCCGCCAGCACTTTCTCCAGCGCATCCGGTGTATGGGCATAGTCCACGATGACCTGGAGCCCCAGTCCGTTTGGAATGACCTGCATGCGGCCCGGCACCGGCCGCAGCTTTGCGATCGCCTGCAACACCGCCGGCAAATCTTCCCCGGCCAGCACCACGGCGGTCACCGCCGCCGCCAGGTTGGCGAGGTTGAACTCACCCGGCAACGGGCTTGAAAAATCGCCGCTGCCCCAGGGGGTGTGCAGCTCCGCATCCACACCCAGCGCATGAAAGCGAGGGTTCCTCACGCAAACGTCCGCGGCGGCGCCGCAGCTGGAGTAGGTCAGTACCCGGGCGCCCCCGGTCGCTGCCGCGATCACCTCGGGGGCGAAATTATCATCGAGGTTCACCACGGCATGCCGCAGGCCGGGGCAGGCAAAGAGTTTCAACTTGGCCCGGCCATAGGCATCCATGCTGCCGTGGTAGTCCAGGTGATCGTGGGAGAGATTGGTATAAATAGCCGTCTCGAATTCGACGCCGTTCACCCGCCCCTGGACCAGGGCGTGGGAGGAGACCTCCATGCTCACCGCATACACCCCCTGGTCGCGCCATTGCGCCAGCTGCTGCTGGAGCGACACCGGGTCAGGCGTAGTATTGGCAGAGGCGGAGACACCGTCATCCAGGGTGGCGCCGAGGGTGCCGATAACACCGCAGGGATGTCCGAGGGCGCGACCCAGCTGCGCCACCAGCCGGCTGGTCGTGGTTTTACCATTGGTGCCGGTTACACCCACCATGTGGAGGTCGCGACTAGGGTGGCCGTAGAATCGCGCCGCCAGCGAACCGAGATCGAAACGCAGTTCGGGCAGCTCCACCACAGGCACCGGGAGCGCATCCACGAAACCGGCCAACGGCGCCTCGGCGACAACCGCCGCCGCGCCGTTGG
>JAOUDU010000453.1 GCA_029859085.1 Gammaproteobacteria bacterium
CGTGTCCTACGATTCCTTTACAGGCGAAGCCATGGCCATGGGCGAGCGCACGCCGCTGGCGCTGGTCGACGGCCCCGCCTCCGGGCGCATGGCGGTGGCCGAGGCCATCACCAACATAGCCGCTGCCGCCATCCGCGATATAAGCGATATAAAGCTCTCCGCGAACTGGATGTGCGCCGCGGGCCACGGGGCCGAGGACGAGGCACTGTATGACACGGTGCGCGCGGTCGGCATGGAGTTCTGCCCGGCGCTCGGTATCACGATTCCCGTGGGCAAGGATTCGATGTCCATGCGCACCACCTGGCGGGAAGGTGAGGTGGGCAAGGCGGTAACCGCCCCGATGTCGCTGATCGTCTCGGCGTTCGCTCCGGTGGTGGATGCCCGCCTGTCCGCCACGCCCCAGGTGCAGCCGGACGCGGACGCGGTGCTGGTGCTGCTGGACCTCGGCCGCGGCGCCAACCGCCTCGGCGGGTCCTGCCTGGCCCAGGCCTTCGGCCAGCTGGGCGACACCGTACCCGACCTCGGCCATGCCGCCGATCTCAAGGCGTTTTTCCAACTGGTGCAGCAGTACCTGCAGTCGGGCCGGTTGCTGGCGTACCACGACCGCTCCGACGGCGGCCTGGCGGTCACCCTGCTGGAAATGGCCTTTGCCGGCCATTGCGGCCTCAGCATCGACCTGGCGGGTGTTCCCGGCGAGACACCCCTGGCCCGGCTCTTCAGCGAGGAGGCGGGCGCGGTGCTGCAGATAGCCCGGGCGGATCTCGCCGCACTGCAGGCGACGGCCGCCGGGCTCGGCCTGGGCGATTGCCTGCACCCGATCGGGCAGGCGGTAGCCGGAGATGTCATTGCGGTTGCGGACGGGCCCCGGGAGCTGCTGCGCGATTCCAGGGCGCGGCTGCAGCAGCTGTGGTCCCGCACCAGTTACGAGATACAGAAATTGCGGGACCATCCCGATTGCGCCCGGGAGGAGTACGAGCGCATCACCGCGGCGGACCCGGGCCTGTCGGCGCAGCTGGCCTTCGACCCGGCCCGGGATATCAGCGCGCCCTACATCGCCACCGGCGCGCGCCCGGCGGTGGCCATCCTGCGGGAGCAGGGGGTGAACGGCCAGGTTGAAATGGCGGCGGCCTTCCACCGGGCCGGCTTTGCCACCTTTGATGTGCATATGAGCGACCTCCACACCGGCCGGCGCGACCTCACCGGTTTCAAGGGGCTGGTCGCCTGCGGCGGCTTTTCCTACGGAGACGTGCTCGGTGCCGGAGAGGGCTGGGCCAAGAGCATCCTGTTCAACGAGCGCCTGCGGGAGGCTTTTTCCGGGTTTTTCGCCCGGGACGACAGCTTCACCCTGGGCGTCTGCAACGGTTGCCAGATGGTGTCGACCCTGAAAGACCTGATACCCGGCGCGGCCCACTGGCCCCGTTTTGTGCGCAACCGGTCCGAGCAGTTCGAGGCGCGGCTCTCCCTCGCCCGGATCGAGCCCAACCCTTCCATCCTGCTGGCGGGCATGGCCGGGTCGCACCTGCCCATCGCGGTGGCGCACGGGGAGGGCAGGGCGGAGTTTGCCGACGCCGGGGCCCAGGCCGCCTGTGAGGCCAGCGGTACGGTGGCGCTGCGCTTCCTCGACAACGACCTGGCCGTGGCCGCGCACTACCCTGCCAACCCCAACGGCTCTCCCGCCGGGATTACCGGGCTGACCAGCCTGGACGGCCGGGTGACTATCATGATGCCTCACCCCGAGCGGGTGTTCCGCACGGTGCAGTATTCATGGGCACCACCGGAGTGGGGAGAGGACAGCGGCTGGATGCGCCTGTTCCGCAATGCGCGGCACTGGCTGGGCTA
Source organism: Gammaproteobacteria bacterium (assembly GCA_029859085.1). Classification (GTDB taxonomy): domain Bacteria; phylum Pseudomonadota; class Gammaproteobacteria; order Pseudomonadales; family Halieaceae; genus JARRPM01. Next base: position 1,840 of record JAOUDU010000453.1, read on the forward strand.
GCGTTCCGGACCGGCGCTTGTAGCGCCGGGCGGTTTCTTTATAATGACGCACTTTTTAACGGGGATGCAGCCGCGTCCCCCTGCAGAGCACCGATATGCTGAATAAGTACCCGTTGTGGAAATACCTGCTGGTGGTGTCGATCGTCGCGCTGGGGTTGTTTTATTCCGCGCCCAACCTGTACGTGCCGGACCCGGCGCTGCAGATCACCGGCGAGAGCAGCTCCCAGCGCATCGATGACAAGATCCTGGGGCAGGCCCTGGGCGCGCTGGATGAGGCGGGAATAGAGCATTTCGACGCGGTGGTCGATCCCAGTGGCCGCACGGCCCTGGTCCGCCTGCGCGACAAGGAACAGCAGTTGCCGGCCCAGGCCCGGGTTTCCCGCGTGCTGGGGGACGGGTTTATCGTCGCCCTCAACCTCGCGCCCACCACCCCGACCTGGCTCAGTGATTTCGGCGCCAATCCGATGAAACTGGGCCTGGACCTCAGCGGTGGCGTGCATTTCATGCTGGAAGTCGATGTGAACTCCGCCGTCGAGCGGCGCATGGAGTACTACACCACCTCGATAAAACGCATCCTGCGGGAACAGCGCATTCGCGGTTTCGTCACCCTCAACCAACAGGGCCAGGTGGAGGCCCGCTTCCAGAGCGAGGAACAGCGCGAACTGGCCCGTGCGGCGATAGCCGACGCCGAGTCGCAACTGGCCCTCGACGAGGTCGATGGGGGCGACAGCTGGAGCCTGGTGGCGACCCTGCCGGAGGGGGCGCGCAAGGAGATCGCGGAATATTCGGTGGCACAGAATTTGACCACCCTGCGCAACCGGGTAAACGAGCTCGGTGTGTCGGAACCCCTGGTCCAGCGCCAGGGCCAGAACCGTATCGTGGTCGAGCTGCCGGGTATCCAGGATACCGCGGAGGCCAAGCGTATCCTGGGCAAGGTGGCCAACCTCGAATTTCGCCTGGTGGCCAACCTGGAGGCGCCGGCGTCGGAAAAGCAGCGCTTTGAATACCGCAGTCCCGACCGGCAGGGAGCCACGGAGTGGCTGGAGCGGGACGTCATCATTACCGGCGAGCGGGTGTCCAATGCCCAGGCCAGTTTCGACCAGAACGGCATGCCCAACGTGAATATCAGCCTGGACAGCGAAGGCGGCAGCCTGATGTCCCGGGCGACACGCAACAATATCAAGCGGCGCATGGGGGTATTGTTCATCGAGCGCAAGTACCGCACCCGCTACGAGGTTCAGCCCGATGGCAGCGAGGTCGCCGTCAAGGTGCCCTACGACGAGAAGAAACTGCTGACGGCGCCGGTGATCCAGTCCGCGCTGGGCGCCCACTTCCAGATTACCGGGCTGGATAACCAGCAGGAATCCTCCGAACTCGCCCTGATGCTGCGGGCCGGCGCCCTGGCCGCGCCCATTTCCTTCGTCGAGGAGCGCACGGTGGGCCCCTCACTCGGAGCGGAAAATATCCGCATGGGGATCCAGTCGGCAATCTACGGTATGGCGGCGGTGGTCTTGTTCATGGTGCTGGTGTACCGCCTGTTCGGTATCACTGCGGTGGTCGCGCTTACCGCCAATATTGTACTGCTGGTGGCCTGCATGTCGCTGATCGGCGCGACCCTGACCCTTCCCGGTATTGCCGGTATCGTGCTGACGATGGGTATG